>JAJYGJ010000168.1 GCA_021790695.1 Nitrospirota bacterium
CGGGCTGGAGCAGACGCTCACGGTAAAGGAGTCCGTGCTCAAGGCCAGGCAGGAGCAGGCCCGGTCCCAGGCGGCGGAACCCGGGGACAAAAAAGACTAGCGTAGTGAGTCCAACGCTTCTTTACATTTGGCTCAGGAATGTTTTGGCCGTCATCCCCGCGCAGGCGGGAATCCAAGTTGTAAAAACGTCAAAATGGATGCCCGATTAACCCCGCCGATGGCGGGGCGGGCATGACGTCCCTTGGAGATGCTTACGTTTCTAAACCTTATTTTAAAGCCGGGATGCAAAGGAATTTATGACTCACGACACTAGCGCCTGTTTTAAGACCGGTATTTTGTTTTAAAGCCGTCAGACCGCAAAAGCCGGTATCCGGTGACCCTGCTTTTTCCGTCTGAAATGAATCGCGGGGTATCGGTTCCGGGATTCATTTTGGGGACCGGTCCCCCTGGAAAGCGGTCATCCGCCGAATCCCCAGATCGAGGGCCCGGCAGCCCTGGTGTTTTCGACATACGAGGAGACCTCTTTGCGGTACTCCGCCATCAGGAGTTTGGTTACCGGCCCGACCGGGAAACTCCCCGGACTGAAGGCGCCATCCAGTTGGCGGACGGGCACAACCCCTCTGATCGTACTCGTGATAAAGACCTCCTGCGCGTCAAAAAATAAGTCCCTGGAGCCGAATTCGCCCTCAACCACCCTGATGTCCAGCCTGCGGGCCACCTCCAGCACCACGTCCCTTGTTATCCCCATCAGTATCCCGCAGGCGGGCGAAGGCGTGCAGAGCGCGCCCCCCTTTACAAAAAAAATATTGCTTGTGGTGCCCTCGGCCACCTGTCCTTTGCAATTGAGCATCAGGGCCTCGTCCGCCCCGGCCTTTTTCGCCTCTATCCCCGCCAGTATGTTATTTAAAAAATTCAGGGATTTTATCCGCGGGTCGAGCGCCTCCGCGGGATTTCTCCTGGTCTTTACGACGGCGAGCCTGATGCCCTCCTCGTAGTCGGCGCGGACAATGGGCCTCAGCCTGTCCGCAAAGATGAAAAAGGTGGGCCTGGGGCAAAGGGACGGATCGAGCCCGATAGGGCCTTCCCCCCTTGAGACGGTAACCCGCAAATAGGCGTCCTTGTGGCGGCAGGCCAGGAGCGTTTCATAAATGGCAAGCCTTATCTGTCCGGCGCTCTTCGGAAGTCCCATCCCTATAAGAGAGGCGGAACGCTCAAGCCTTGCCAGATGCTCCTCCATCCTGAAGACGACCCCTTCATAGACCCTCATCGTCTCATAGACCCCGTCGCCGTAAAGAAAACCGTGGTCAAGAACGGAAATTCTTGCCTCTTCCAGGGGAACTACCCTGTCGTTTAAATAGACTCCGGGCTTCTCTGACATTATGTATCGCCTGCGCGCCCCGTCCTTTGGACCGCTTTTATGTACCCATTATATCACCGAAGCGGAGCGGAAAGTCGGCCGGGGAAGAAGGCCCGGGGATTCATCAAAACAAAAAACCATTGGAAAAGCCGCATTCGCCGCCCAGCCGGAAGCGGTTTTGAGACAGGTTCCAGTAGCAGGGGGGGTAATAAATGCGGCCAAATTGACACCCGCTGCCGGGAATTTTCAAAGGCGGAGGGCGCCTAGAGGCCGCCCTCAAGGAGCTTGTGGAACGGGAAACCCTTCAGGTAATAGAAGAATGTATCGACCGAATACGTGCTGACGGAGGTCCTGTTAAACAGGAGCGAGAATTCCCTCAACATCTCGCATTCCTTGAATTTCAGTGTCTTTAGCTCACCGCGGCCGCGCTCCTTTCGGACAGCCCAGCGGGAGACGATGGACACGCCGATTCCGTTTTCAACAGCGTCCTTGATCGCCTCGGTGCTGCCCAGGATGGCGGAGCATATCATGTTCTGCGGAGAGATGCCGTGCCTGGCCAGGTAATTTTCTATCACCTGCCTTGTCCCGGAGCCCTCTTCACGGAAGACGAACGGCACCTTGAGAAGCTCCAGGATCGACACCTCGCTCACTTTCGCCCACGGATGATTGGCGGGTATGATAAGAGACAGCTCGTCGGAGACGAGTTTTTCGGTGGCAAGTTTGTATTTTATGACCTCTCCCTCGACAAGCCCTAAATCTATGACGCCGCCCTTTAAAAGCTCAATTATGCGTTTCGTATTGCCCACCAGGAGATGTATCTTTATCTTCGGATGGACCTTGCGGAACTCGGCGATCACTCGCGGCAGCAGATAGTTGCCTATGGTGGTGCTGGCGCCGACCGTTATCGACCCCTTCACAAGCCCCGTTATGCCTCCGACGGCGCGCTCCGCCGCGGCGTAACGGGCAAGTATCTCCTTGGCATACCTGTAAAGGATCTCGCCTGCCGGGGTCAAGGTCACGGTGTTTGAGGAGCGGTCAAACAATTTTGTCTCAAAGGCCTCCTCAAGCGCCTGTATCTGGAGACTTACCGCCGGCTGCGTCAGATGGATGACCTCCGATGCCTTGGAGAAACTCTTCAGCTCCGCAACGGCACAAAACACTTTCAGCTTATGATCTTCCATGCTCATAAGTTATCCGATCTTCCCTTCGATAAGGGGACAAAGATCCCCACGGGGCAATACGTTCACTCTCTGTTTACCAATAAAATCTTCTTATTTTAATATAAACGAGTAAAATAATTCAACTTTGGAAACTTTTCGGAAATTTCGGCGAAAAACAAAACTTGTCTGCCGGGATCTTACCTGTGATAGGGCTGGTAGGGTGCAAACGGCCTTTTAAGCTCCAGCGGGGTCTGCAGACCCGGTGAAAGGCTCATGGCCTGATCGGGGTAAAATCTCCTTGCAAGCAGGTACCAGGGGCCTGACCTGTTCCGGCTGAAAAACCAGTCGCCGTCCCAGTAATAGTAGTATACGGTGCCGAAGAAATAGAGATTTCTGCCCGGAATCAGAAGCACAGGCGGGAGAGGTTTCACCGCGTGCAGGAGACCGGCCGGCGGCACGCTTTCAACCATCGGGGGGCCGACCATGAGACCAGCCGGAAGGGGCTTCATGAATTTCGACTCGTTATAAGCGGGCTTTTGGGGAGCATACACGCACCCGCCGGTAAAGGCCGAAAACAAAAAACCCGGAAACGCCAGAAGCAGGAATATAGCGAACCTTCGACGCGTCATCGCCTTGATTGTACCACTAAAAGGGGAGTCAAAAAACCACCCGCGTTTTACCCGGCGGGAGGGACATCTTCTACCTGGCGGGGAGGCCGTCCCCGCCCAGTAGCCTTGACCGGGCCCTATTTTATTTGGCTGCTTGAATTGAAATACGCTGCCGCCTTATAATAAGAGTCGCTCAAAAAGATGGGCCGTTAGCTCAGTTGGTAGAGCAGCTGACTCTTAATCAGCGGGTCGCAGGTTCGAATCCTGCACGGCTCACTTTTAAAATCAAGGGGTTACAAGGAGTTGCAAGCCTTGCAATCCCTTATTTAATGTCCGTCCCGAAATTTATTCGTTTCCCCCTTCGCCTCTATTCCTCAATAGGGTTTTGACTTAAAAATCCCTGGTAATAGGATTAAATCGACAGGAGGTGATCACATGAAAAAATTGATGAATTTTGTCCTTTTGGCGTTTTTCCTTACGGGTTCCACCGCGTTTGCCGCCAGTAGTTTGATGAAAAAAGCGCAGTCGCTGTTTAAACCGATCCCAAAGAAAGTATCAGAGGTCAGGGGGAAACGAATTACCCCTGCTAAGGTGAAACTTGGGGAAATGCTCTATTTTGATCCACGGCTCTCATCAAGCGCCCTTATAAGCTGCAATACCTGTCACAACGTGGGGATGGGCGGCGTCGACTATCAGGAGACATCCATCGGCCATCGCTGGCAAAAAGGCCCCAGAAATGCTCCGACGGTTTTTAATTCCGTATTCAATATCGCCCAGTTCTGGGACGGCAGGGCAAGGGACCTGAAGCAGCAGGCGAAGGGCCCGATGCAAGCCCCGGTGGAGATGAATAACACCCCGGAAGAAGTGGTCAGGACCCTGAAGAGCATGCCTGGATACGTTACGCTCTTTAAAAAGGTCTTCCCTGGCCAGGCGGACCCAGTGACATTCAACAACACGGCAGAGGCGATAGAGGCGTTTGAAACTACGCTCCTTACCCCGGACTCCCCGTTCGACCTGTATTTGAAGGGCAACAATAAGGCCCTGACCGCGTCCCAGAAAGAGGGATTAAAACTTTTCATGGCCAAAGAGTGCGCAAGGTGTCACGGCGGCATCAACATGGGTGGAGCGGCATATTATCCTTTCGGCCTTGTTGAAAGGCCGCCCTCCGAGATCATTGCCGGCGATATGGGGCGCTACAAGATAACCCACATGAAATCCGATGAGTACGTTTTCAAGGCCCCCTCTCTGCGGAACATTGCGCTGACGCCACCATACTTCCATTCAGACAAGGTATGGGACCTCAAGGAGGCGATAAAGATCATGGGGGCGGCCCAGTTGGGTATTTCGCTCACCAGCAAGGAAACCGATAAAATCGAGGACTTCCTGGACGCCACTACAGGTATTCAGCCGGAAATAGAATATCCAATACTGCCTGCGCCCACAAATCAGACGCCAAAACCGAAGCTGGATTAGAGAAATATCCTGATCCATTGAGCGCTTGCGCCCCTGCGGGGGCGCATCAGATAAAAAAGGAGGTCTTGGGCCTCCTGCACGGCACTTCCCTTGCCTTTAAAAAAAATCAGTGGTCAGGCGTACGGAGACCAGATAATAATGTCCTGAACAGCGGAAAAATCGGAATCCTCTGTGGCCATATATGGTGAATGAATTCCCTCAGCATGACGGCCAAGTGCGCCCCTTCTTTTTTTGACCCGCCCCAAGATCATAACCGCGGTAAAAATGTGACAACTTGACCAATAATTATTCGATTAATAAATGAAAAATAAGGCCCGGGGCCAGTCGAAAAAATAAATGGAACCTATCTCAAAATTGATTCTGAAGCGAAAAGAGCGGCAGGAAGCGCTTTTGAGGCAGGTCCTGATAGCCCTGCAAGACTTCAGGCATCAAAAGTGCTTTCTTTAGTCATTCCGGGCCCGTGCAAAAGTGGCGGCGGCCGGCCTTTCTTCCGGAGGCCGCCTGATTTCGTAAAGGGAATATTGCTCTTCTGATTTAATGCATTTGTCACCGTCCCGGTAAACGAATCTAAGACGCTTCCTCGCTGAATCCCCTATCTTTATTTCCCCGCTTAAAAGCAGGTAAACGTCCCGGTTCCGGCCGAATTTCCTTTCAACCCTGTTGAGGACGTCCGTTGCAGTCATGCATCTGGTCCAAAATTTTTTTTCCGTATTATTCCAGGTTATAAACGTGCCGTACCTTTCAAAGTCCGGGTACCAGAAGGATTTTCGACCCAGATAGGGCAGCAGGGCGGAGCCGCTGAAGGAAGTGTAAGCCACTATGATCCTGTTCTCAAGCCCGTGCCGCTTTATATATCCGGCCATATCCCTGGAGTCCGAAAATTTGTATTTATAATATCCCAACGAATAGAACGAGAAGAACACAATGCCTACTGCAAGGCTGGCGTTTAAAAGGGCCATGCAATATCCGCGCGTGACCCGCGGGTCCGGAAGAAGCTTTTTTGTCCTCCCGATGACGGCTGCGTCCCCGTATTTGGTCGAAATCCATAATGCAAAAACGGTGAAGATGAGGAAAAATCCATAATGCCTGGGTTCTCCATGATGCACAAATGCAAAGATGATTGAAATGGAGGCGTATGACGCCAGGAGAAAAAAGAGGGGCTGGAGCCGCCTTGATATCGCAAGGACGGTGGTCAGCAACAATGAGCCGATGAAAATGGCCTCGATCGTGTTGTAATGGTCGAGACGCCAATAATTGTATAGAAAGGCATACTTGTACGCCCTGTACACGGCGCCGAGAGGACCATATTTTACCTTTGTGATCGCAGCGGGGATTATGACCGGGCCCCTCACCTGAAAATAGACCGCAAGCCCCCCGAGGGCCATTATAATCGAGGCGAAAAAGAGTGTTTTCACGGCGATTTTATTTTTCATCATCGTGAGGCCGTCAAAGATGAATATCGCCGCCAGGGCGGCCGCGGCGCCGAAGCTGTGCGCGTTCGTGTTGAACAGGAGAAAAACGAGAAAGGCAAAGAGGAAGGGCCGCTTGAAGCGCCGGTCATACACCGTCGCGATCAGGAACAACAGAAGGACGGACAAACCGTAATTCCTCGCGATTATGACATATTCGTAGAAAATGAAATAGGAAAAGATAAAAAGCAATTTCGTGAGTCTGGAAAAAGGCGAGTAATTCAAAAACAAAAAGACCATGGATGTCGCTATGAGCCAACTGAGGACAAACTCGGTGAAATACGGGAAACCCGTCTTCGCAAAAGGCATGAGAATGAAATGCCACAGGGCCGGGCTCCCTTCATAATGCATCTGTTTCAGCAGGGCAAGGGGGGTCAAATCCCTGGCCAGAAGCCATGCCTGGGCCTCATCCCCCCATGGCACGTGCACAATCCCGCCAGTGAAGGTGCAAACCGCGTAAACAAGGCTGAATAACACGGCAAAGCCCCGCTTGTTGTTCTCTCCCGACAGTTTGTCTTCCCCGGACGGGGCCACTGAACGGTTTTTCATGCCGGTTGTTTTAGAACCCATCTCAAAATCGCTTCCGGTTTTTCAATCCTCGACGGTATTTTTACTGAATTCCCGCCTCCAATTTCGCCACATCTCCGCATTCCAAGAAAGTCCGGGGCCCAGGCATTCGCTGGCTCGGTACGCCATTGCAATGGCGTGGTGCACATTGTCATGGACGAACAGGGCCTGCCGCCCGAGGCAGACAAGGCCCGGAAGCCCGCCCAGGTATTCGTCTATTTCGCGGAACCGCCCGGCGTAGTCCATATCGTATACGGGATATGTCCTTGGGTGACGCCGTATGAACCTGGCCCTGACCGGGCATCGTATCGGAAGGCCGGCCCCGCTCATGTCCCTGATGGCCATATCGCTTATTTCCTCCGCGGACGCGTTCCATATCCGATCACCCGGCGTGCAGGGTATTTCAAGACAGAGGCCGGTGGTCCCGCGCGGTTTACCTGAACCGTTATAGTTCTTCGGTTCCGAAATACGGGAGAAGATGAAATCGCTCTCCGGGAAATAATGGGCGTCATACGGGGTAAAGCGGTCCGTTTCGAGCACAAGGTATAAAAAAACCATGCCGCGATATCTGAGCGAGGCGCAGGCGCGGGCCACCGGGGCCGGCATCCCGGCAAGCGAAGCCGCCAGGTCGGTAACGGGAATGGTCGAAAAGACGATGTCCGCGGCTATTTCCTCACGCGGCTGCCCCGCCTCCCTGAATTGCCCGGCCGGCGAAACCACAATGCCCTTTACCCTGTTTCCATGTAATTCGGTCCTGACCACGCTTTTTGACAGCCTTATTTTGCCCCCGAGCCTCCTGACTTCCCCCGCCATGGCCTCACAGATCTGCCCAAACCCCTCCGAGGGGTAATAGAATTTACCCGCCTTGCCGTTTCCGTTTCTGTTCCCGGATATTGCAGAAAACGCCTTGCAAACGATCTTCGCCACGCTGTTGGCCGATACGCGGCTGCGGGCCTGCGCCGCGGAGATCTCTTCGGGGGCCAGCCCCCACAGCTTGCGCGCGTATGGGAAATAAAACGCATCGCAGACGGAGATCGGA
>JAJYGJ010000131.1 GCA_021790695.1 Nitrospirota bacterium
CGATCTCCACGGTCAGGCAGATAAAGGCTTTAAAGAGGGAAGGCTGCGATATAATCAGGGCCGCCGTGCCGGATATGGAGGCGGCCCGCGCCCTGGGCCCGATAAAAAGGGGTTCTCCCATCCCGGTCATAGCAGACATACATTTTGACTGGCGCCTTGCGCTTGAGGCCGTCAGGCAGGGCGTTGACGGCCTGAGAATCAATCCAGGCAACATCGGGGCGGCCTGGAAGCTCAAAGAGGTCGTGCTCGCCCTGAAGGACAAGGCGGTGCCCATCCGCATCGGCGTAAACGCGGGCTCGCTCGAAAAAGGGCTTCTGGCCAGATACGGGCGCCCTTCCGCCCCGGCCCTTGTGGAAAGCGCGCTCCGGCAGATCGATCTCCTGGAGAAAATGGGCCATGACCTTATAAAGGTTTCCCTGAAGGCCTCCAATGTCCCCACCACGGTGGACGCCTATGTCATGTTTGCGGAAAAATCGGATTATCCCCTGCACATAGGCATCTCGGAGGCGGGCCCGCCCGCCGTGGGGATTGTCAAGAGCGCCGTGGGCCTGGGCGTGCTCCTCCGGCAGGGCATCGGGGACACGATGCGGGTGTCGCTCACGGGCAATCCCGCCCAGGAGGTGCGCACGGCCAGGCTGATACTCCAGAGCCTCGGGATGGGCGGCCCCGGGGTCGAGATCATATCCTGCCCTACATGCGGGCGCACCACAATAGACATACAAAGGCTGGCAAGCCGGGTGGAGAGGAGACTGAGGGGCGTTAAAAAGCCGCTCAGGGTCGCGGTCATGGGCTGCGTGGTAAACGGGCCGGGTGAGGCCCGCGAGGCCGATTTCGGCGTTACGGGCTCAAAGGGCAAGGGTATACTCTTTAAGCAGGGGAAAGTGCTGAGGACAGTAAGGGAAGAAAAACTGCTTGATGAACTGATGAAGGAGATCGGCCGTTGGAGACCATAAGGCTGCCCCGCATAATGCAGGAAACAGTCATGAGGGAAAGAAGGTCGGGCAAGGCCGTGGGCTTTGTCCCCACGATGGGCGCGCTCCATGAAGGGCACCTCTCGCTGGTCAGGGCCGCGAGGGCCGAGAACGATCTTGTGGCGGTGAGCCTATTCGTAAACCCCGCCCAGTTTGCCCCCGGCGAGGATTTTGACAGATACCCTGGGAATGCGGGCGACGATCTTGAGAAACTGTCTTCCTCCGGCCTGGCCGATATCGTCTTCCTGCCCGGGAAAGAGGCTGTCTACCCGCCCGGCTTCTCCACCAGGGTGGAGGTGGTGGGGCTTTCAGACAGGATGTGCGGCCGGTTCCGGCCCGGCCATTTCCAGGCGGTGGCCGCCATCGTGCTGAAACTCTTCAACATCGTGCAGCCCGCGAGGGCGTACTTCGGTCAGAAGGATTACCAGCAGGCCGTAGTGGTCAAAAGGATGGTGAGGGACCTTAACCTGCCTGTGGAAATATCGGTCTGTCCGACGGTAAGGGACCCCGACGGCCTGGCCATGAGTTCAAGGAACGTTTATCTTTCTCCTGAGGAAAGGCAAGCGGCGCCCGCGCTCTATCGCGCGCTCAGGGCGGCGGCGGACGCCCTGGAGGGGGGCAGGCGGGATGCCGGCGGCCTCGGCTCTCTCATGCGGACGGTGCTTGGGCGGGAGCCTCTTTTTCACGGGGTGGACTATATATCGGTCTTCGACCCCGAAACCCTCGATGAGCTTGAAAATATCGACAGGGACGACGTGCTCATTGCCGGCGCCGCGAGGATCGGGGGCGCCAGGCTTATAGACAACCTTCTGGTGAATAATTTAAAATGAATCAAAGTGATTGAAACGAAAGATACGATTAAAACCGGAGAAGGGGCGCGATGCTAAACAGGGTCCATATACAGATACTGGACAACCCGATCAACTGGATACCCGCCGCCGGCGGCTTCGGCGAGCAGGAGCAAAACCAGATCATTGCCGAGCAACTGAGGAATGATCTTAACTGCAGCTACCCCACAGTGACAAGCGTGGAGTACATAGACCTCTTTAACGACGAGGGCGAGAGCTTCAGTGAGATAAGGGAGCTTCTGAACCAGGGGATCATCTCGGCCCCCGTGGTGCTCATAAACGGCGTGCCGAAGATACACGGGGGGATACCTTCCATGCTCATCAAGACCGAGGTGGAAAAGATCATATCCGCGGGGCCGGTCCACTGATTGAAGCGCCGCCGCGCCGCGGCGGCGCCCGGCTAAACGGCGCCCGGTCATTTACCGCCTTTTCTCAGCAGGCCGCCTGAAAAAAACGCCGTGGAAAGCTGAAACTGGAACCTATCTCAAAATTGATTCTGATATTTCGCCCGGTGCTTCCGGCATGAGAACGGCAAAGAACCGCAGAACCGAGGGCCTTCGCGCCGTCTCCGCGATCGAGGCGGCCAAGGGAGTGCTCGTCCTGATCGCCGGTTTCGGCATATTGACGTTCCTGCACGGCCATCTCCACCACGTGGCGGAGCAGATAGTACGGCACATGCACCTGAACCCCGCCAGCCGCTATCCGATGATTTTCATAGACGCGGCCACCCGCCTTAACGGGCGCCTCTGGCTCATAGCGCTTTCGGCGCTGCTCTATTCGGCCGCCCGCTTCATCGAGGCCTTCGGCCTCTGGCACGAGCGCGAGTGGGCCGAATGGTTCGGGGTGCTCACCGGGGGGATATACATCCCGGTGGAACTCTTCGAGGTAATCAGGAGGACCACCTGGCTGGTTGCCGTCCTGCTTGTCGTAAACGCCGGAATCGTGGCTTTTCTGGCCCGCGTGCTGTACGTGACAAGACGGGCCGGGCCGGGAAAGAAGAGGGCCTGAAGAGTTTCCGCCCCTGGAAAGTTTCCTATTGTACGGCGTGTTCTGAGGACGTAAAATCGGGGAAAAGAACGGAGGCGGAGAGCATGAATTGCCGCCTGGCGCGATGTCTTGCGCTGTTCCTGGCGCTATCGCTGGCGGCAGCCGCCCGCGCGGGTGTGACGGACGCCGGCGTCACGGACCTGTGCCGCGTCATCCATCCAAGCGATTGCGGGATCCGCTGGACATGCCTCGGCATAACGCGGGGCCGGACGCTGCAAGGGCTTTTCGGCTCGCGATGGCGGGACGTGGCGCGTTTCAACAGGGTGGACAGGAGGCATATTTACCCGCCGGTGCGGATAAAGGTGCCCGTGGACCTGGACGACATAAGAAATTTTTCGCCGATGCCTGGGACCTATGCGCCGGCGGAAACATATCCCAAATTCATCCTGATCGACCTGCCGGAGCAATTCCTGGGCGCATATGAATGGGGCGTGCTGGTCTTTTCGGCGCCGGTCACCACGGGTGAGCAGTCGAACGAAACCCCTTCCGGAAGGTTCAGGATAACCGCTTACGACAGGAGGCATTTCTCGTCGATTTACAACATCGAGGGCACGGACGTGCCGTATCCCATGGACTATGCGTTAAGGTTCCATATAAGCAGGGGTGGGATCTCCTACTGGATACACGGACGGGACGTCCCGGGATATCCGATATCGCACGGGTGCGTGGGCCTCTACGATGAGGAGATGCAAAAGGAGTTCTACGGCTATCCCCGGGTCCCCGTGCTGGAGGACGCCAGGACCCTCTTTTACTGGGTGGTGCCGCCGGCAAAAGGCGGAGGGGCGGTCCACGACCGCTTGGGGGTCCGCAACCTGAAAAACGGCCCGCCCGTCCTTATCGTGGGGAAAGCGCCCGGCATCCTGTCTCAAAATCGATAGCGGTTTTGAGAACGGGTTCTATAATTTACTGATCTTGACCCTCGCTATCTTTCTCTCCTCCATCTCGAGGATGAGCAGGCGCAGGTCCTGGTATCTTATCTGCTCGCCGACCTTCGGCAGCCTCCCGAAGAGCCCGAAGACGAACCCTCCCAGGGTGTGGAACTCCGATTTGATCTCCACCCCGACCAGTTCGTTTACCTCGTCCATGTCCGTCTGGCCGGAGACGATGAACGTCCTTTCATCGATTATCTCCACTTCCTTTTCGGCCTCTATGTCCTCGAACTCGTCCTGGAGCCCGCCCACGATCTCCTCCATGATGTCCTCGAACGTGATCAGGCCGTCCGTGCCGCCGTATTCGTCTATTACAATCGCTATCTGGAATTTCTTTTTCTGCATCTCGTCCAGGAGCCCGGAGAGCATCTTGTTTTCCGGCACGAAATAGGGCTCCCTCATTATCTCCGTAACGGGCGTGTCCTCCTTTACCTTGCCCTCGACCATCTTTATCAGGATGTCCTTGACGTAGAGGACCCCGGATATGTCGTCTATGCTCTCGCCTATTACGGGGTAGCGCGAATAGCCCTCCTGTTTCACAAGCTCCATCGCCGCGGCCATGGAGGCGGTGCTGGGGATGGAGACGATCTCCGTCCTGGGCACCATGACCTCGGAGACCATCATGTCTCCGAACTCGAACACCCGGTGCAGGAGCGCCTTTTCCTCCTCTTCGAGCGTGCCCGCCTCCTCGCCGATTGTTATCACGGCCTTTATCTCGTCCACGGTAAGATAGGAGGGGAGCGGCTCCCGTTTTATGCCCGTCAGGCGCAGGAAGCGGCTGAAGAGCCAGACGAGGGGATAGATGGCCTTCATGTAAAACTGGACCGGCTTTGCAAGGGAAAGGGCGAACCGGTCGGCGTGGGCCAGGGCCAGGGTTTTGGGCGTAAGCTCGCCCAGTATGACGGTAAGAAGGGTCATTACGATGGTGGCGACGATCACCCCCTTGGCGCCCATAAGCCTCACCGCCACAAGGGTCCCCAGGGAGGTGGCGAAGATGGTAAGCAGGTTGGCCGATACTATGACGGCGCTGAAGAGCCTGTCGGGCTCGTCCAGTATCTTCTTCAGTATGCGGGCCCGGGTGTCGTTTTTCTCTATGAGGCTTCTGATCTTGTAACGGTTCGCGGCGATGAAGGACGCCTCGACGCTCGAGAGCGCGGCCAGCGCAAGGAGGCAGAGGAATATGTAAATTATGTCAACTATACTGGGTGGTTCCATCCTTTGCGGGGTTTGAAAGACTCAGAGGGCCTTCAATTTACCGATGACGGCCTGGGCCACGCCGGTGGTCGAGGCGGCCGGAATCCGCCCGTCCGCGGGCAGCATGTCGTACGTCAGATGCGCGCCCTCCTCGATCACCCGGGCTATCGCCTTCCGGAGCCTTCCGGCCGCATCGGATTCTCCAAGGTGGTTCAGCATCATTGCCCCTGATAGCATCATAGCAAAGGGATTCATCCTGTTCAATCCCCTGTACTTGGGGGCGCTGCCGTGAGTGGGCTCGAAGACGGCGCAGCCGCCGCCGATGTTGGCGCCGGGGGCAAGCCCCAGGCCGCCTATGAGACCCGCCGCAAGGTCGGAGACTATGTCTCCGTAGAGGTTCGGCAGGACGAGCACGTCGTATAACTGCGGCTTCTGGACAAGCTGCATGCACATGTTGTCTATTATCCTGTCTTCAAAGTCTATATCCGGGTAATCGGCGGCCGCCTTCCGGGCCACCTCCAGGAAGAGACCGTCTGAAAACTTCATTATGTTGGCCTTGTGGACGGCGGTGACCTTCTTCCTGCCGTTTGCCCTTGCATACTCGAATGCGAACCGGACTATGCGGTCGGTGCCGTGGACCGAGATGGGCTTTATGCTGATGCCGGAGTCTTCCCTGATCTCCTTGCCGGAGAGGCCCTTGATGGTTTCAATGAGGCGGGCGGCCTCCGGGGAGCCCTTCTGAAATTCGATCCCCGCGTACAGGTCCTCCGTGTTTTCCCTCACGATGACAATGTCGATGTCCTGATAAACGGACTTGGCCCCCCTGAAGCTCACACAGGGGCGCAGGCAGGCATAGAGGTCCAGGGCCTGCCTCAACTGGACGTTAATGCTCCGGAAACCCTTGCCCACGGGCGTTCCCACCGGCCCCTTCAAGGCCACCCTGTTTTTCCTGATTGATTCGATCACCCTGTCCGGAAGGGGCACGCCCTCTTTTTCATATACCGCCTCGCCAGCTTCCTGGCAGTCCCAGTCAAACCGCACCCCCGTTGCCTCGAGCACCATGCGGGTCGCCTCCGATATCTCCGGCCCCACGCCGTCGCCCGGTATGAGCGTGACCTTATACACTTATTTCATGACCTCGCGCATTTATTTGAATGTGCCCCCGCATCGGTCTTCCAAGGTGACCGTGAGGATCTTCCTCGCGATGTCGGGGTAGCTTGCGACAAAGCGAAGCTCGTCGTCGGTCAGGGGTTTCTGCGTGTGGAGATTGGCGTACTGGACCAGCCCCAGGGTCTGCCTGGCCTCGGCATCGTCCTTGAAACTTATGCCAAGCTTGTCGTAAACGTGCCTGAAACCCTTGACGCCGCCATAGGCGCCGGTCGTTATCACGCGCCCGGTCTCCGTCATCATCGGTTCGCCCCTGCCCACGTCCTCGGGGTCGTAAAGCTCGTAGTTTCTCCTGTCCTTGAGGGCGCCGTCGGCATGGATGCCGGATTCATGGGCGAAGGCGTTTGCCCCCACGCCGGGCTGGTTTATGGGTATCGGCAGGCCGAAGGCGTAAGAGGCGTAACCCGCTATCTTCCATGCCCTTTTGAGGTTGATATGCTCGTCAAGGTGCTCTCTTTCCTTCAGCGCCCGCGAGTATTTGAGCGCCAGCACCGTCGAGACCAGGTCGCAGTTGCCGCAGCGCTCGCCGTAGCCGTTTATGGTGGTGTTTATATAGGAATCGACACCGCCCTCCACGGCCCCCTGCGCTCCGGCGACGGAGACGGCCTCGGCCATGCCAAGGTCGTTGTGGCAGTGCATCTCTATGTCCATCTTGCCCGCGAGGGCAAGGGTCTTTATCCGTTCGTAGCTTGTAATGGGGTCATCGACTCCCAGGGTGTCGCAGTAGCGGAACCTGTCCGCGCCGGCTTCTTTGCCCGCATGGATGAACTCTATCAGCTTCTGGATGTCGGTCCTGGAGCCGTCCTCGGCGTTTACTCCGACCGTCTCGGCCCCCAGCGCCCTGGCCGCCCGCACCGAATCCTGGATGGACTTCAGTATGTCGCTCCACTTCCTCCTGCCCTGGAACTTGCCCTGTATCATGATCTCGGAGGTCGAGGTCGAGACGTTTATGTGTTTTAAATCGGGGCAGTTTTTAAAGCTGAGCTCCACATCCTCGGGGAGCGCCCGGCACCAGCCCTCCAGGTGGATCCTCTTTATCACGCCGAGCCTTGCAAGCTCCAGGTTGGCGTTGATGTAAGACACCTCGTGATTGAGCGTCGGGAAGCCGATCTCGCTCTGGAAGACGCCCATTTCGTCCAGGTAGATGTTAATCATCGTCTTTGAAAGCTTGGGAAGAAGTATCCTCGACGTCTGGACCCCGTCACGGTTGGTGACGTCCACCAGATAGACCTTGCGCTCACCCATTTTCCCTGATCTCCTGGAAATGCATTGAGCTTTATTATACACGGAAGGGCGCATCTCTTTTCAATACGCCCCTAATTTCGGTAGTGGTACAGTCCGGTTAATCCACGGGCAGATATTATTCCGGGGGCGTTTGTATCCGCCCGCCCCTTTCATTCCGGTCGCCCCTGCCCCA
>JAJYGJ010000016.1 GCA_021790695.1 Nitrospirota bacterium
TATCTTTCCGGTTTCGTCCTCCGCCATCAGATAGTGGGTCCTGTGCCCGAAACTCTTTTCTATGACGTGCTTCCACCCGGCCTGGTGATAACAGCACGATTCCCTGGAGCCCATCACATAAGCGTCCCAGGATTGCCTGTCTGCCTCATTATAAATGCGGACGTTCATAACCGGGTCTTTTCCCCCGCCGGGCCCTTTCTCCCGATGACGGCCTTTGCCCTTTCCCTTGCCCCGGTAAAAAGTTTCATCATGCCCGAGACGGCCAAATAAACATCGCACACCCTTCTGAAGGTCCTTGTCCATTGCTTTTTATAGGAATCCAGGGCCCCCATGGCGAGGAAATCGTATCGTTTCATGCCCCGGCCTATCGCGTCTTCTATGCAATGGCTGTGCAGGAGATAACCCGGCGCAAGCCCCCTGTCAAACGCAGTGTCAATGCCGCCCTGATAATAAAAGACCTGTCCATTGTAACTTATGTTATAGAGCGCCCCTATGCACTTTCCGGCCGCCCGCAGAAACCAGAGGTCCAGATACCCGCTTTCAAGCAGCACAGGCATGACCGCCCGATGAAAACCAATGAAGCGCGCGTCTGAAAAGGAGCCGGGGAGGCCCCTACCCTCCCACCTCGCATGGTGAAGACGGACAAGCTCATTGAAATCTCGTCCCAGTCCGGCGATATCCGCGGTCCTTCGAATGGCGGCATCGGGATAACGGGCCAGTTTTCTGCGGTTTCGTCTGATCTTGTCTCGAAGCGGAGCACACGGGCCGCTCATGAAAAAATCCCCGTCCTTGCCGGGCGGATTTCCAGGCAGCTCGATATACGGGCTCTCATATGCCTCCCGCAGGAGAAAAAGCGGCCTCTGACCGTCTGAAAATTGCCGTGAACTCTGCCGGATGAGGGGCAGCGACGGCGAATCCATGTCGATTTTATGAAGGGACATGTCATCACAAAGCCTTTCTTCAAGAATGAATTTCAGCAGCGCGGGGACAACAGTCTGCGCCTCCTGCGGGGCGTATATGAAATCCATGTATTCGGATATGGCGTCATTTTCAATCGTTCCCAGGAAAAAAAGACGCCTGACCGCGAGTCCCGGAGCGACTGGCTGTCTTTTGATGTAAAAAGGGCCGATCCCGATAAGATCGTCTCCCCGGAAAACGAGCAGTATGCATAGGTTGAACGATTCTTCCCTGTAGGCATCCCACCAGAACCGGAGCCACTCCCAGCTAAGAAATATATTGTCGGCCCCGGATTGTGAAAGCAGGCAATTCCATTTCCCCCGGAGGACGGCAAACCCTTCCTCGCCAATCCTTGAAATCCTTATCCCGGCCGCCCGGTCCTGGGGCATCCGACGGAGACCTACCGGATGAAATCGCCGACAACCGGCAGGAGGTCCTTCGTGAAGGCATCCATATACGCCGGGGCCCGGTCCTTGCCCCTGGCGTCTGCGGAGACCATTATGAACGCGCCGTTGTCCCTGCCCCTGACAACCGTGTTAAGCAGGTTGCCCGCGATCACACTCCATTTACGCGCGGCCATGCGCCCGCCCAGGTCATACCAGAAATATACGGCCCTGCCGCCGCCATTGCCGGGGGAAACGATCCTTCTCATCACCTCCACCGTTTGAGACCCGGCGGGCCGGACCTTTACAATCGAGGAACCTTCAAAGAGCCAGGCGGTCCTGTAATTGAACAGTTTGACGTACTGCCCCTGGCTCCCGAGATAAGCGATATAGAGCCGCACCCTGTCGCCGGACGCGTTCCGGTAAATCCGGGACAGCTCCTCATCGGCATTCAAACCTGTGATGATGCCGCCGGCCGCAGCCCCCTCATCGTAGCCCTTGAATGTCCCTATCTCATACGGAAATGATTTAAACCCGGCCGCAAGCCGCACCGGCTTAGTATGAAAAAAATTGATATACGCACCCGTGGCGGCCAAAACGCAGATTACCGGAATCAGAAGGCGGAGGGGCGGGGGGGCAAGCCCGTGACCGGACGGACCGTCTTCACCGGGCGGGGGGGCAAGCCCGTGACCGGACGGACCGTCTTCACCGGGCGGGGCGGCGGGCCCCGCCTTTTTGTCGGAAAGGGCCCACGCGCCCGCAAAAAGCGCCAGAAACCCGACAAAAGACACAAACATTGCCGCCAGGACATGCCCCGGCCCGTGAAGGGTGGCCGTAATCCCTTCGTATGACAGAAATCCGATCAACGCCACCCTGACGCCGTTTGAAAAGGCGGCGATGGCTATACCGCCCGCGACCAGCAGTATCCTCCTGGGCCAGCTCTTTAATGTGAGATAGGCCAGCGGAAGGGCCAGGGCAAGGACGGCTATCAGGTTGTCGATCCCGCTGCACTGGGGGGCCACTTGAAGGGTTATATTAGGCAGCCAGATGAAGACGGAATTCCAGTAAACGGGTGCGCCCGTCATGCGGATGAGATTGGAGGCCATGAAGGCGGTCATGAACCTGAAAGGCATGCGAAGCCGGTCCGTGATAACACCCCAGACCGGAATCATGAACATGAGATAACCGATGGGAAACAGGAGAGCCCAAAAAAATCTTCCCCCGAAAAGCAGCAAAACAACGCCGGCGATGACAAAGACTATCGAAAGCGACTGCACAGTGAAAATGGAACCCTTGTTTCCGATAACCAGGAGAATCAGACCCGCCAGAAAAAGAGGACCCCCGATTGCGTATGAGGGAGAAGGCATTATGCGCAGGATCGTCTTTCTCTTCCTCCAGACCAGGTAGGCGCTGATGAGGGGTATCAGAAAGCCGTAAGAGTACACATAGCTGTGCTCCCAGAAAACGGCAAGTCGGACAATTGCGGCCGCCAGGCAGAAAAGCAACGCGGCGGCCAACGCGAGCCATTGGATGGGACCGCTCTTTTCCCTCATGAAAAACTTTTTGGTCATTTGAGCGCAGGGATGGACATTTTAAGCATGCATTTGAACCCGGGCCGCCAGCTCGGCCAACGGCAGGAATCTCAGCGCGCCCAAAAAATGCCGCAGCTTTGGCAGCGTGCTGCCGAGGTTCACATAATGCCTGAAACGCGACTTCAGTCCGCCTTTCAGCCTTGGCTGGCCGGGGTCGATTTCCCATGGATGGAAATAGACGACTGCCGGCTTTTCTTCCCGGGAGTTTATTTTCTTTATGGCCAGACCTGTCAGATATGCCGGATATAACCTGAGATATCCGCCGCCAGCCACGGGCAGGTTCATTCCCAGAAACCTGAACGTGGACGGCGGCACTTCGATTATCTCCCCGCAACCCCTCGAAACGCGGTGAGGGAAGCGGCAGGCATCCGGTATCCCGCACATATCGTGCCGAATCGGGAAAATGCTCGAATCATAGAGAAAAGACTTTTCGATGAGAACGTCCAATGCCCAGAGGTTCCGTTTTATTATTGAATAGCTCGGAGCACGGTATCCGCGCACCGGCTCACCCGTGATGCCTTCCAAGATGTCCTTCGCCCGGCTTACATCCTCCCTGAATTCATCCTGCGTCATGTCATATACAAGCCTGTGGTTATAGCCGTGGCAGGCGACCTCGTGCCCGGCGGCGTGAATGTCGCGCACAAGGCCCTTATGCCGTTGCGCGACCCAGCCCAGAATGAAAAACGTCGCCCGTACCCCGTATTCATTAAGCAGCGCAAGTATTCGGTACGTATTTTGCTCCACCCGGCTCTCATACTTGTGCCAGTCCTCGAATTTCACTGAGCTGGCAAATGCGGAAACCATATAATAATCTTCGACGTCGATGCTAAGGGCATTATTCATGGAAATAATGCTATCCGGTGCTTTCCTTCTCGCAATTCCGGGACCTGGCTGGTTCCCACGCAAAAAAAGTTGAGCTTCTCCCTTTTTCAGAATGTCGCGGTAACGCCGGCGGTGAGCTGGTTATTCAGGTACCTGTCAGTCAGAACCACTGGCGAATGGCTGTATACGAACAGATAGTTGAGCGTAAGGGAAACCCTGCGCGAAAGATTGTAATCCAGACCGAGCCCTGAAAGGAGCCTGTTGGTATAGGTGTCCTCTGTCCTGTCCTCCAGCCTCTGGGCCGTAAGGCTGGCCGAACTCTCGAGGACGCGGGTAAATTTATGGGAGACGGTACCCGTCACCCCGTAGCTTACCGTTTGGAGCGTTTTCGTCCTCAGGTCGCGATAATCGCCCAGGGACAGACTGATGGTAAACGGGGTCCTCGCGGAAACGGAAGTCATGGATATGCTGTACGTGTCGACCTTTTCCGCCAGGCCGGTGGGGTCCTCGACAAACTGTGAGGAAGCCTCGATCTTCGCGGAGAAAGACGCGAACCCGCGGCTTATGCCGGCATCCCAGAACGGCTGGTTCGAGGTGCCGCTTCTCTGAAATTCAAAGATGCCGTCGCCGGCGGTCAAAAATATGTAGGAGTCCGGGGCGAATCTGTATCTCGAACCCGCGTGCAGGTCGATCTTGTGATAGTCCTCGACATCGTTATGCTCCATCAGATAGATCGCGCCGGCAGACAGTTCGAGATTCCGGGAGGCCTTGTCCGTTGCCTCCGCATAAATACTGTTGTCCTGCTTATTGACGCCTGACGGGCTTTTGTACCATGTGTTCTGGTAGGTATACCCGAGAGCCACCTTGGTGTGGGCGCCCGGCCTGAGAGTAAAATGCGGGGTCACGGCGAAGTTGTTCACGTCGGTTTGATTCACGAAGAGGCTCTCCTGGGAGTAGTTCCGGGTCAGGGAAAGTGACGTCCTGGTATATTGCTCCGTCATGTCTATATAGAAGAACTTCCGTAAAGGCTCAATCCGGTTAGTGACGTTTAAATCGTGCGCGAAATTGTCGGCCACGGAACCGTTCGCATAGTGTTGAAAATCCAGGGTATAGGCCCCGTGCCACTTCCAGAGAGGCGCCTTGTAATCCAGAGCGAGGGAGGGCAGCACCTTTGTGATGTAATCGGTGGTCCTGTTTTTCTCCGTAAGATAGATATTGTCATTATATTCCTCCTGAGTAGACAGGGACGCTTTGGCGCTGAATTTCGCCGCCTGCGCGCCGCTCACGAGAAAAACCAGCAATAAAAAGAGGACGATTTGCCCTGTTTTCCAAATCCGCGACCGGATGTGCTTTTTCATCGTTGGCAATGCTCCGCCTTCTCAGTCCCATTTGAGGAGACAGAGAAGAATCCTCTCTTTTCGAATGACGTGAAAGTGCAATCCCTTCACGCGCCCTTAAAACGACCCATGCATCTCAAAAAAAATTCAAAAAAAGGAAAAAACTTTAAAAAGGCTCTACGTCATCGGAATAGACCTTTACTCCAAGGCACCTGCCGAGCAGTTCCACATTTACAAAAAAAACATTCTGTCCTTCCTTTTTGCCCAGGATGCCCTGGGCGCCTTTGAGCGGACCGCCCTTGATCCTTACCCTGGCGCCCTCTTTTATGTGGGGCATGATATCGAATGCCTCTCCAGATTCGACCATGATCCTGAGCGAGAGTATCTCTTCATCGGGCACCGGCGTGGGTTGGCCGGGAAGTGACGAGACCAGCGTGACGGCGCCCCGGGCCTTGAGCACGCTCACGAAATGCTGCGGGTGCGGCATGATTCGCACGAAGAGATACCCCGGGAAAAGGGGGAAATCCACGAGCCGTCCCCTGTCGCTCCATCGCCGGAGCCTTTTCACCTGCGGCAGAAAAGTCTCTATGCCCTTCCCGCGCAGATCCTCGCGGGTTACAAACTCGTGCCTCGACTTGACGTAAAGCGCAAACCAGTTCAACCTAACTGAACATCCTTCCCCAGAGACCCTTTTTTTTATGGTTTCCAGATTTTACCTTTTTATCGTCTGCGGGAAGCATGTCCTTTAGTTTCTCCGGCTCTTTCTTCTGGAATTGAAACCCGAGTTCAACGCCCTTTTCCAACTCGTCGACCCTAGTTGCCAAGGTCTGGATTTTTTCGGCGGCGTCAGAAAGCGCGACCTCGGCGAAGCGGATGCGATCCTCGATCTTTTTTCCCGCAGCTGGGTCCGGGCGCTCAAGGGCGGCGGTTTCCTCCAATTTTTTCAGCCTGAACAATATTTCCTGCGCGCCGCCGGACGGATTGATTTTTTCCTCGGACCCCCCGCTCCAGCTTATATATTCGTTCTCCATCTCGCCGATCACTTCCCTGACCAGCGCCGTGGAGAGCGTTTTCGTCCCTTCGGCGAACGCGGACAGGAAAAGAAAATCGCAGACGATGTTGATAAGCCTTGGGATGCCACCGCTGAACCCGTAAATGGCGTCCATGGCCCCCGGCTCGAAAACCGCCGCGTTCCTGTTCCCGGCGCTTTCGAGCCGGTGAACAATATAGTTTGCGGTCTCCTCCTTGGAGAGGGCATTCAAATGGCAGCTTATGTTTATGCGCTGCCTCAGTTGTCTCAGTTCGGGTTTGGCGAGCATTTTTCTCAGTTCGGGCTGGCCCACCAGCACAATCTGAAGGAGCTTTGACTTGTCTGTCTCAAGGTTCGACAAGAGGCGTATCTCCTCCAAAAGGTCCGGGGAGAGATTTTGCGCCTCGTCCACGAAAAGCATGCATCTGTGCCCCCTGGAATATTCGCCGATAAGGAAGTCAGTGAGGTCCTTTAACATCTCGGTCTTGTTCTTGCCAACCGCATCAAGTCCGAAATCGTCATTGATAAGGGCCCAAAGCTGATCGGAGGACACGCGGGTATTGGAGACCTTCGCAAGCCTCACGTCGTCATCGAGCGCCTTCATCATTTTTCGTATGATGGTCGTCTTGCCGATCCCGACCTCACCGGTCACAAGGATGAACCCCTGGTTGAAATTGATGCCGTATGAGAGATAGGTGAGGGTTTTTTTGTGCCCTTTGCTGAAAAAAAAGAAATCGGGGTCTGGCGTAAGCTGGAAAGGCTTGCAGTCAAGACCGAAAAAGGATAAATACATAAAAAAGCCTAGTCCCCCCCGCCTCTTGTCGCGTCCGGGTATCTCTCCTGCGCCGCGTACGCCTTGCCGTAATTGTAGGGATAAATGTGCCCTGCTAGATACCCCGGCACGTTGTTAAAGACCGATCCGAGGACCCGGCAGCCCTTGAGGAGGGAGAGCGCCTTACGGGCGGCCTTGGGCGTTGTGCGCGCGGACTGCACCACAAGCAGGACGCCGTCCATGTAGCCGGCGAGCGAGATCGGATCGGCCGTGACCAGGAGCGGGGAGGAATCAAAAATTATATACCTGTCCTTATACCTGTCTTTAAGCTCTTTTACCAGCGCCTTCATCCTGTCTGAAGACAACAATTCGGAAGGGTTATCCGGCGGGTTGCCGGCCGGCAGCACAACAAGCTTGCCTATGCCCGTCTTGATGAGGACGTCCCCGAGTTTCACCCCGCCTTTAAGGTAATCGCTCAGTCCGCCGCCAGGCTCCATGCCCAGGTATTTGTGCACGGTGGGGTTCCTCAGGTCGGCGTCCACGAGGAGCACCGTGTGATCTATTTCGCCGGCGATGGCCGCCGCCAGATTAACGGCCGTCAGCGTCTTGCCCTCTCCAATCTGAGAACTGGTAATCATTATGGTGTTAAGGGAGTCGGCGTCGGCGTTCTT
>JAJYGJ010000148.1 GCA_021790695.1 Nitrospirota bacterium
TTTCGCTCGGGGATTTCAAGGGAAAGATCAAGGTAATAAGCGTGGTGCTGTCCCTGGACACCCCCGTCTGCCACAAGCAGCTCGTGAGGTTCAACGAGGAGGCGGCAAAACTGGGCCGGGACGTCGCCGTGCTCAATATCAGCATGGACCTGCCGTTTGCCATCGCCCGGTTCATCGAGGAGCAGAAGATAGAGCGCTCTACCGTTTTGTCCGATCACAGGGACGCCTCATTCGGGAAGGCCTACGGGCTTCTCATAGAGGGGATGAGGCTCCTTGCCCGGTCAGTCATAATCATCGACAGGGAGGATACGATCACCTATTTCCAGATCGCGCCCGAGCAGACCGGGGAGCCCGACTACGGGCGGGCCATGAAGGAAGTGGAAAAGCTGCTTGCCGGGGTCGCATAAAAAAACAGCGGCTGAATAAAAGCATAAAAGAAGGAGGTCTTGCGGCATGCCTGTGAAAACCATGGAATATCAGGCCAGGGATTATTCGAAACTCATCGGGATGGAGGGGTTTTCCGATGGGCTCATAAATAACCATTTTAAACTCTACCAGGGCTATGTAGGCAACACCAACAAGCTCTCGGAGCAGATAGCGGAGCTTCCCCAGGAGGGCGCGGACCCCCGGTTCGCCGAGCTGAACAGGAGATTCGGTTTCGAGTGGAACGGCATGCGCCTGCACGAATATTACTTCGACTCCCTGGGGGGAGACGGCAAGGTGGACGGAAACGGGGCGCTGGCCAAAAAAATCTCGGAGGATTTCGGCGGCCTTGACTCCTGGCAGAATTCCTTCAAGGCCGTGGGAATGATAAGAGGAGTAGGCTGGGCGGCCCTTTACCTGGACCCTAACTCAAACCGGCTCCTCAACTTCTGGATCAACGAGCACCACGTGGCCCATCCCTCGGGCTGCCAGCTCCTGCTGATAATGGACGTCTGGGAACACGCCTTCATGCTCGACTACGGGCTGAACCGGAAAGACTACATCGAGGCCTTCATGCGCAATGTAAACTGGAAGGCAGCGGAACAGAGACTGGCCGGGGTAATGAAGACATGGAAATGAAAACCGCGAAAAAACCCGCCGAGATGTCGGAGAGGTTCATAAACACCATAAAAAACTGGCAGAAACTCGAAGACGAAACCATCCGCAGCTCCGCGCGGCTGGAGGAGAAAAGCAGCAATCCCATCGTCCGTATGATCATGCAGATGATAAAGTTCGATTCCGAAAAACACAAGATCATGCAGCAAGCGCTTATCGACGGGCTCACAAAGCAAAACCTGAGCCTGACCCCGGATGAGCTGGCCCCCCTGGCCGAGGAACTGGCCAGGCATATAGAGGCGGAAAACAAGTCGGTCGACCTTGCGTCCAAGGCGCTCGAGGAGAGCGAACTCTTCGTGACCCGCTACATCCTGACCCTGCTCCTTGCCGACGAGGCCAAGCATCACAGGCTCCTGGGCGATTTAAACGAAGTCATGCTGAAGAGGGCGACCATATTCGTCACATAGGCTGCCGGCGGAGGGGGTGACGGCCCCCTCCGCCCGGCCTTCCTTTTAAATCAAAAATCCCCCGCGCGCCGAAAGCGGATTTCACCTGTCTCCGCCCCCGCTCGTTTTCCACTCCGGGTTGTATTTTTTTCCCGCAAGTTGTATATTGGTTGTGCGTCTGCGATCTCGCCTCGGAAGGGAGGGCCGCGAATGAAGGCGGTGG
The DNA here is from genome assembly GCA_021790695.1 of Nitrospirota bacterium. Classification (GTDB taxonomy): domain Bacteria; phylum Nitrospirota; class Thermodesulfovibrionia; order Thermodesulfovibrionales; family JdFR-88; genus JAJYGJ01. The sequence goes on from JAJYGJ010000148.1 coordinate 1,708, forward strand.
AAGGGCTGAAGGGGCTGAAGGGGCTTTCAATACTCATAACGGCGGAGAACTTTTTTGTCCATCATTATTTTTCCCGTCTTTTCGCAAAGAGGCATCATCTCAGGATGACCGCTTCGGGCGGAGACGCCATCAACGAGCTTTCACAAAGGCGCTATGATCTCGTATTCGTAAACGAGTACCTGCCGGACATGGGTCTGACAGACATGCTGGCCGCGATCCGCAGAAGCCGGCCGGATGCCAAATCCCTCGTGATGCTGACCCACAGGGAGGATGAAAATTGTCTGATCACGAGGCACGGGGCCGCCGGGGTGATGATAAAACCCTTTACAATCATGGATATACTGCGGATGGCGGACAGGGTGCTGCCCGCGGGGGCCTCCCGGGACCTTTTCTCCGAATATGCGCTGCGGCGTTATCCCGTAATGCCGCCCGACGGTCTCTAGGCCGGGATAAAGACCCTCAGCCCTCCGGGGGTTTCATCTCGCGCCCGCATGCGCTAGAATTTATTCATGGAGATAACTCAATACGAATTCGGCAGGATCAGGATAGACGGAAAGGCCTACACGGGGGACCTGATAATCTATCCCGACAGGATAGAGGCGTCCTGGTGGCGCCGGCAAGGGCATCTGCTTCAGCCCGAGGACATCTCAGGCATTCTGAAAGACCCCCCGGACGTCCTGATAATCGGCACCGGCCATAACGGAGTAATGCAGGTGTCAAAAAGGACGCTCGCCGCGCTTCGCGAAAAGGCGATAGAGTTTCACGCCCTCAAGACGGCGGAGGCCGTGAAACTGTTCAACAGCCGGACGGGAAGAAAGGCGGCGGCCCTGCATCTCACCTGTTGAGGTTTTTTAGCCGTTCGATAATCAGGTATCCCCCGCAGGGTTTTTTCCCGCTTGTTGAGCCTGCCGTCCTGTAAGGGCACCAGCTTTTCAGGAACCGGCACCTGCGGCAGGCAAGCTGCCTTATTGCCGTGTCGTTATCGCAGGCGGCCCGTTCCGGGGGTCTCACGCCCTCGATCTCCCTTGCGGTCATGGCGCGGGAAAGAAAAAGATAAGCTCCGCATTTGAGGTCCGCCTTTTCCGGCCTGTAATAAGGGCAGTGCCTCTTGCACACGGCTTCCGTGTATTTTTCCCTCTTTTGCTCTTCCATCGCTTTTTTAAGTTTTTTCGTTTCGATGTCCGCGGCCCTCGTGGGCTCGGGTATCCGAAAGCCTTTTGAGCACGAAAGGGCCATTCTCACCGAATCCTCAAAATCCATCCTGTGACCGGGCGAGATGAACACCGGCCGTACCCCGTCCTTCGTCCGGAGCACGCTGCCCACCCGCTCCCCTTTATAAAGAAGCGGCGTCCTGCTGCCTTTTGTCCTGCCCGGCTCCCGGTAGTCTCCTACCAGCCTTGATTTGGCGCACCCGATGGTTGGCATGTCCAGCAGGAGGCCGATATGTGAGGCAAGCCCCATCCCGGCCGGGTGCGCTATGCCCTGTCCGTCCAGGAAAAGCAGGTCGGGCCTCCGCTTAAGGCCCCTCACCGCCCGGATGACGGCAGGCCCCTCACGGAAACTGAGAAGGCCGGGCACGTAGGGGAATCGCACTTCCAGGACGGCCGTACTGGTTTCGACAAGCTCCATCTCCGGAAAGGTAAAAAGACACGCAGCGGCAAGCACCAGGCCGTCAAGGAAGGCGGCGTCCGCCCCGGCCACGAAACGCGGTTTTCCCGCGAGCGGGACAATCCTTATCCGCTTCGTGAGCGACCGCTGAAGGGCGCGGGCCTCCGCCGCGTCCTTTACCGAAAACAAATCAAAAACCCCTCTTCAGGGCCTTGCGCTTCCTTTTGTGACATCCTCAAGCCATGAGACATACTCCGGAAGGCCGGCGACCACGGGCAGGGCGATCACCTCCGGCACCTTGTAACTGTGCAGTTGCCTTACCCTGCGGCAGAGCCTCTCAAAAAGGGCCTTGTCCGTCTTGACGACAAGCAGGTTTTCCGCCTCGTCCTCGATCTTGCCCCGCCACGAATAGATCGACCTTATGTCCCGGACGATGTTTACGCAGGCGGCCAGAGATTCGCCCACGAGCGCCCCGGCGATACGGACCGCCTCCTCTTCATCCGGCGCCGTTATGAAAACCACTATCGGCTCAGACAAGATTTTTCCCCCTTCTTATGATCACGGTTTTTTTACCGCCGTCGATCGCCGTGAGCGTCGGGGAAAAAAATACGAAATCCTGGTGGAAAGGGGCCCGCACACGGCCCCCGAAACCGTGGTTGTCTCCCAGGGCCACGTGGACCGTGCCCAGTATCTTTTCGGACTCCAGGATATTGTCCGGCCTTCCGGCCATTGCGTTCGTGCCTATCCCCAGCTCCGCGATATTCGCGCAGAGGGGGCAGGAGGCAAGCCTCTTTCTCAACTCTTCCGCGAAAGGCTCCCTGCCCTGAACCTCCGTCACGAGCCCGTTTTTCACGATGAGCGTTACGGGGGATTTCAGTTTTCTCGTGGGCGCCCATTCAAGGACGAGCCGGCCCCTGGCCGTCCCCTCGATGGGCGCAAAATACACCTCTCCGGCCGGCAGGTTGCCCGCGGCCCCCGGCTTCCTGTAATCCCCGTTGTCCTGCCTGGCCCTCCGCCTGCCCTTTTCAAAGAGGATTTTAGTACCGTTTTTGGAAGTGATCTCTATCCAACCGGCACCTTTTATTGCCTTTGCGACAGCAAGAGTCAATTTTTTCAGTTCTTTGTAATCCACATTCATCGGGCCGTCGAGCATCCCCGCGTCAAAAAGCGGCATGCTTGCATAGCGCGCGCCGGCCCCGGTGAGGAGCTTTCTGAATATGGTGTGCGTGGTGGAGTAATTGGAGAGGGCGATAACGGCGTCGACCGCGTCTTTCGCGTGTTTTTTGACTATCTGCCCGGCCCGGCCGATATCATCCTCCGATATCTTCTTTTTCAATATCCGGTCCAAAAGCCCCGCCGACAAAAGCGCGGCCGTGCACTTCCGGCCGAAGGCCGCGGCCCACAGGGCCTTCGGCGGCTCGATGGCGGGACCCCCGGCGGCCGCGTATTCCTTGTAGATGACCTCTTTTGCCAGGCCGCGCCCGGCCGCCGCCGCGGCGCGCGCGATCCCGGGCAGGCCGGTCCTTCTTTCAAGCTCTCCGGGCGACAGCCGTCCTTCCTTCCCCGAAACTTTGTCGGTAAAGACAAGCACCCGCTCGCGCCGGGTGACCCCGAGGTTCACCCGGTATATGTTCTTAAGCGCTACGGTATCTATCGCCTGCATGTGACCCCCCTGATAGTTTAAACCTTTCCCGCCCCTTTTGCATTTTTTCACGCCCGGCGGGCATCGGGGAAATCTCCCATATCCCCGATTGCGCTTTCCCTTGGATGATCTATGCTTTAAAAAAGAAGCATTCCAGAGACGGAGGTGGAAAATGAATAAACAGGAGATACTCAAGGAGGTACAGGAGGCATGCGGCGCAGCCTTTGATTTCATGAAGGAGATGCCGGAGGCCGTCCTGGAACAATACTGGACCATGATGAAGTGGGTCCTCAAAGACACGAGACTTTCATCCCGGGACAAGGCCCTTGTGGCCTTTGGGGCCGCGGCGGCTATCCACTGCCCTTACTGAGTGCCTTTCCACACGGCGCAGTTGGCGCAGAGCGGAATGGGTGATGAGGAGATCAAGGAGGCAAGCTGGGTGGCCCAGAGTGTCGCGGGAACCAGCGCGTACATGCACGGCATCAACTATGACAGGAAAAAATTCGAGGAAGAGCTTGAATCGAGCATCGAGCACCTCAAATCCGTGAAGAGGTAAGCTCCGGCCTTGCATAGCTCCTGAGGCGCGTCCCGGAACATGTGCAAGCAGCAAGCGGCAAGGTTTTAAAGCACAGGCGCAAGATTTAAGAAAAAGGCATAGCCAAAGACATTCCCTGTGATTGCCTTTGCAGGCTTTTCTTGTCCTTTTCCCTTGCAACTTGTTACCGGTGTAGCGAGTCCAACGCTTCTTTACAATTGGCTCAGGAATGTTTTGGCCGTCATTCCCGCGCAGGCGGGAATCCAAGTTGTAAAAACGTCAAACTGGATGCCCGATTAACCCCGCCGATGGCGGGGGGGGGGCATGACGTCCCTTGGAGATGCTCAGGTTTCTAAAACCTTATTTTAAAGCCGGGATGCAAAGGAATTTATGACTCACTACACTTGCAACCATGTTGTAGCGCCCGGGGTATTTTCGTAAAATAGTTCCTGATGGAAATAGAAGATATCAGGCGCATCGGCAGGCGCGTTTATGAGCGCGTGAGGGCCACCGGGGTAAAAGGCCAGGGCCCGCTTGAGCGCGGGGCGGGCGGGGACCGGATGTTCCCGGTTGACAGGCTTGCCGAGGAGATAATACTGGAGGGACTGCGCGGCCTGGGGCGGCGTTTTCACGTCGTGAGCGAGGAGGCGGGCGTCCTTGAGATCGAAGGAGGCGGGGGGACTGGACCCCAGGGGTCCAGCCCCCCTCTGCTTATAGCCATAGACCCGGTGGACGGCAGCAAAAACGCGGTCGCCGGCATCCCTTTTTTCAGCTCCTCCATAGCCGTCTGTCGCGGGGAAGAGCTTAAAGACCTCGCCATCGGCTATGTGATTAACCTCGTCACCGGCGATGAATTCTGGGCCGCGAAGGGGCAGGGGGTTTTTCTCAACGGGCAGCCCGTGACTTGCCAGGGCGGGCCGGGGTTAAAGCTGGCCGTCTTCGAGGCCAGCTCTCCCGCCAGGCACTTGCGCCGGATTCTGCCCCTCCTGGAAGGCGCGGCAAAGACAAGATGCCTGGGCTCCATCGCCCTGGACCTTGCGCTCGTCGCCTCCGGCGCGGCCAGCCTTTTTGTAAGCCCCGCGCCGTCCCGCAGCTTCGATTACGCGGCGGGCTACCTCCTTGTGAAAGAGGCGGGCGGCGTCTTTACCGACATGGAGGGAAAAGACCTCGACGGCCAGAAGATAGGGCTCGAAAGGGGGGCGTCGCTTCTCGCCTCGGCCAATCCCGAAATACACAGGGCGGCCCTGAAGGCGCTGGCCGGAAATGGCCGATAACCTTGCCGCGGCCTTTCTTGAGGCCGCCGGAAGACACAAGGCCAAGACTTTTTTTTACTATGAAACGGATGGCGTTTCCAAAACCCTCTCCTATGGCGAATTCATAAAACACGCGATGGCGGTTGCAGGCCGCCTTTCGGCCCTCGGTGTTTCGCCCGGCGACAGGGTGGCGATTTTGGCCGCATCTTCACTGGAAGACTCCGGCCTTTACTGGTGCATCGCCTTCGCCGGGACAATCCTTGCAGGCGCCGTCGCCGTGCCGCTTAACGAGAGCGCGCCGGAGGCGGAGCTGAAGGCCGTTTTTGAGGACTGCCGGCCGGAGGCGATTTTTGTGGACGGCCGGACGCGAGGCCTTGCGGCCCTCGCCCCGGCGGCAAAGGCAAAAATCCTCGATCTGGACTCGCCCGAGATCAAAGATATCGTCCCGGCCGAAATTTCCGTCCCCGGAAGCGGCGCGCCCCGGGGGGCTGGTCCCCAAAAACATGACTTCCCCTTTTTAAACACAATAGGCAGGCAGGACGTCGCGGTAATCATCTACACTTCGGGCACGACCGGCATGCAGAAAGGCGTAATGCTCACGCACGGCAACCTGCTGGCCGACGTGGAAGGGATAGCCGGGGCGGAAATCGCCGGCGAAAAGGACAACCTGCTTTCGGCCCTGCCCTATTACCACGCCTATCCGCTCATGGGCTGTCTCATAGCTCCATTTCTGATCGGGGCCTCCGTAACGCTGCTGCCTTCGATGAAGGAGCTT
>JAJYGJ010000018.1 GCA_021790695.1 Nitrospirota bacterium
TGAAATTCATTTGGGTATCTTTGATTTTAACTTATCGAGGTCTTTTCAGTCGTTTCGGGCCTGACCCCGGCTGCGGGCGGAGGGGGGAATTGTTTGAAAAGTCATGCCCTTTTGTGGCATACTATAGCGCCGCGAGTGGATGTCTCCGCCGGGCCGCGATGAGCATGCGAGCATCCTCAGGGATGGTCCCGCGTCAGGATTTCCGCCGGGATATTCGAATTTGAAACAGTCGGGCGTTTTTAATTAATATAAATAGATTACGTAAAATAGATTATACGTGGGGAGGAAGCAATAATGTCCGAAATGATCGAAATCAGATGGCACGGCAGGGGCGGCCAGGGGACTGTGACCGCCGCCAAGGTGCTGGCGGATGCCTGTCTGTCCGGCGGCAGATACGTACAGGCGTTTCCCGAATACGGCCCGGAGAGGGCGGGCGCGCCCCTGAGGGCGTATAATCGCATAAGCGACCGCGAACTTAGGCTCTATTGCCCCGTCATCAATCCGGGGTTCATAAGCATTGTGGACGCCACCATCATGGATGCGATGAACCTCGCGGAGGGCGCGACGGAGGACGCCGTCTTCATCGTCAACACCGTGAAGGAGCCCGCCGAGATAAGAAAGGCCCTGGGGGCCTCGGCCACCCAGAAGGTATTCACCGTCGACGCCACGAACATCGCCATCGCCGAGATAGGCAGGCCGCTTCCCAATTCCCCCATGCTGGGCGCGGTCGCCAGGGCGACCGGGCTTGTCGGGCTCGACCACCTCACGGAAGAGGTGAAGAAGAGTTTCGGGAAGAAGTTTTCGGAGAAGATAATAAACGGCAACGTAACGGCCGCCCAGAGGGGATACAAGGAGGTCAGGGAAGGATGAAGAAATGGACGGAGCTTGAGCCCGGCACCGTTATACTCGAGGCGGGCAGTTCGGTCAGATTCAAGACCGGCTCCTGGAGGTCGTTCCGGCCGCGCTGGGTCCCGGAAAACTGCATACAATGCCTCATGTGCTGGCTTTATTGCCCTGATATGGCAGTGAAAGTGGCTGACGGCAAGGTCGCCGGCTTCGATTACGATTACTGCAAGGGCTGCGGGGTCTGTGCGAAGGAATGCCCCGGGAAGCAGGGCAAAAAGGCGATTGTCATGGAAGCGGAGGGCAAATAATGGGCAAGATAGTCGCTGTTACAGGAAACGAGGCCGTAGCGAACGCTCTCAGGCAGGCCGACCCCGATGTCTGCTCTCTGTACCCGATAACCCCGCAGTCGGACATAGTGCAGCGGTTTTCATCCTTTGTCTCGAACGGGCAGGTGCGGACTGAACTGCTGAATGCCGAAAGCGAGCACTCGGCCATGTCGGCGGCAATCGGCGCCGCGGCGGCGGGAGGCAGGGTGATAACGGCCACCTCCTCGCAGGGGCTGGCCCTCATGTGGGAGATGCTTCACATAGCGGCGGGCATGAACATGCCGATAATCATGCCTCTTGTAAACCGGGCGCTCTCCGCCCCCATAAACATCCACGGGGACCACTCGGACGGCATGGGCGCCAGGGACACGGGCTGGGTCCAGCTCTGGAGCGAAAGCGCGCAGGAGGCCTACGACAACACCATCATGGCTTTCCGGATCGGAGAGCACATGGACATAAGGCTGCCGGTGATGGTCTGCATGGACGGCTTCATCGTGAGCCACTCCATCGCCAGGATGGAATACCTGGAGGACGCGGAGGTGTCCGGCTTCATCGGCCCCTACCAGCCCAAAAATCCTCTTCTCGATATGGAGCACCCGAAGAGTTTCGGCCCGCTGATACTTACCGACCTCTATCATGAATACAAGCGTCTCCAGCACGAGATAATGGGCAGGGTCCAGGACGTTGTGCTCCAGGTCTCCGATGAGTTCGCGAAGCTCTCCGGGAGGCGATACGGGCTGTTCGAGTCATACCGCCTGGAAGACGCGGAGATAGCGCTCGTGATACTCAATTCCGCCGCGGGCACGTCCAAGGACGTGGTGGACGAGTTTCGGGACAAGGGGATAAAGGCCGGGCTTTTAAAACCCAGGCTCTTCCGGCCTTTCCCTTATGCGGAAGTGGGACAGGCGTTAAAACACCTGAAGGCCGTCTGCGTAATGGACAGGGCGGACTCCTTCGGCGGATACGGCCCCATGTTCATGGAGATAAGCTCCACCCTCTACCAGGCCGTACAGGCCAACGGTGCCGGCGCGGGGCCGAAACTCATAAACAAGATATACGGCCTGGGCGGCAGGGACTACATGCCCCACGACGCCGGAAGGGTGCTTGAGGAGCTGCACGAGATAGCCGGAGGCGCCCCGGTGAGGATCGTCAAAGAATACATAGGAGTGAGGGAATAAATGGAACTTTCAACCAAGGAGCTTTTAAAGTGGTCGGCCGAGGTAAAACTGAGGCAGAAATCCAAGCAGGAAGACCGTTTTGAACACGGGCACCGGCTGTGCGCCGGCTGCGGCGCGCCCACCGTCGTCAAGATGGTCCTCATGGCCACGGATTATCCTGTCGTCATCGCCAACGCCACGGGCTGCCTGGAGGTCTCTTCCTGCATCCAGGAGTACACCGCCTGGAGGGTGCCCTGGATACACAGCGCCTTCGAAAACGCCGCGGCCACCATGGCGGGGGTCGAGACGATGTACAGGGCCCAGCGGAAGGCCGGCAAGTCTTCCCTGCCGGAGAACGTGAAATTCATCGCGTTCGGCGGCGACGGGGGCACCTATGACATCGGCCTTCAGAGCCTTTCGGGGGCGATGGAGAGGGGCCACGACATGCTCTACGTCTGCTACGACAACGGGGCCTATATGAACACGGGGATCCAGCGCTCCAGCGCGACCCCCCTTGGGGCGGACACCACCACTGCTCCGGTGGGCAAGGCAAACCCGGGCGGCAAGCCGCAGGCCAGGAAGGACCTCACCCGCATCATGGCCGCCCACGGCATCCCCTACGCGGCGCAGGCAAGTCCCTCCCACTGGCTGGACCTGATGACAAAGGTGCAAAAGGCCCATGAGATAAAGGGGCCCAAGTTCATGAATATCATTACCCCCTGCAACCGTGGCTGGAGGACGGCCACCGACAACTCCATAGAGCTTTCGAGGCTTGCGGTCGAGACCTGTTACTGGCCACTGTACGAAGTGGAAAACGGCCGGCTCCGGGTCACCGTCATACCGGAGGAGAAAAAACCCGCCCAGCTCTTCTTCAAGCCCCAGGGGCGGTTCAAGCACCTCTTCGCCCCGGAAAACGAGGGGGTCCTGGAGAAGGTCCAGGCCGAAATAGACCGGATATGGGAGCGGCTCCTGAAGGAATCGGAAAGCTAAGGCAGAAGCAGGGGCAGAGGCCACTTCTGCCCCTGCTTTGACAAAAAAGGCAAGGATTTGCGTGCGACCCGCTCTCAGGAGGGCCGCAACCCCAGCGCTCTCGCCGCAAGCTCGCTTCTGCGCCTTATTTCGAGTTTTCCGAATATATGATGCAGATGGTCCTTGACGGTCTGCTCGCAGATGAAAAGCCGCTCCGCGATCTCGCGGTTGGAATGGCCCTGTACTGCCAGCGCCGTTATGTCCTTTTCCCGCCTGCTAAGCCCGAGGTCATCGAGCTTCGAGTTGAATTTGTGCCTGGGAGGGCAGGGCTCCAGGAGCATTATTTTTACATTGCCACCTTTTTTAAAGGGCATTCCAAACGGCATGGTGCGAATACGGAACGCGTGCGGCCCGTTTTTAAAAAAGACCGGCTCCGGGCTTAAGCCGGGATCCGGGATTGACTCCGGCGGAATTTCTTTCAGGGCGCGTCTGGCCGCATCGTTGACATAGAGCCGCCTGCCGTCTTCGCCAAACACTATAATGCCGATTGGCTCCTTTTCAAGCTCTATCGGGCTCATCATGCGCAGGTTGCGGACGGCCCCGGCCATGTGTGGAAGGATTATATTCAATATCTTCTTTTCTCGTTCGCCGAAAGCGGCCTCTTTTTTATGCCGGTGAAATCCGCACGTGCCTACCTTGTCCCCCTGGCACACAAGCGAGGCGGCGAGTATATGGAATATGTTCATGGGGAGGAGGAAATCGCAGGCGAACTCGCTTTGTTTGAAGGTCCGCCCCGGCACGATTTCCGTGTTCTGCCCGGCCGTGTTCATGTTCTTATACCAGTTGCACGCAATGAACGGGTCGAGCGCGCCGTAGTAATCCAGATATAAGGCCATGGCGCCCTCGGCGGCGTTGTAAACCTCGTAGCCGGTGAAATAGTATTCGCCGGTTTCAGGGTCCGTCGGCGCAAAGACCGCGCTGTAGATGCGGATGAAGTCCGTGAGCTTGTCGCAGACCGTCCGGAACATCGCGTTTGCGTCCGGGACGGAATAGATGATATCTATAATATCCAGGATTTTTTTATAGTCTGATGTGGAAAGACGGGCCATGGCGGGGCCTTTTTCAAAAATCTTTTTTATGCCGGGGCCAGCCCCAGGATTTTTGCCGTCAGTTCGGACCGCCTGCGGACCTTGAGCCTTTCGAAGATGTCGCACAGGTGGTCTTTCGCCGTTTGCTCTGAGATATAAAGGCGCCGCGCTATCTCACGGTTTGAAAGCCCCATGGCGGCGAGAAACGCGACCTCCCGCTGCCGGGCGCTCAAAGGAAGGAGGGCCAGCCTGGATTTCATATGTGAGCCGGCAAAAAAACCCTTCGCGATGAAGTCGATGTTCCGGAGCGCCTTTGCCAGATGGGGCGCCAGGATATCGATGACTTTCTTGTCTCGGCTGGTGAAATCGCGGTCGCTTCTTGCGCGGTGGAAGCCTATCCCGGATGTTTTAAGGTTGACGCAAAGCTCATAAAAGACGTTGCGCGGCGCAAGGAAGTCCATGCAATATTCGGTCTTGGAATGGCGGGAGGGGGAAATGACGTCCGTGATCCGGGCGCTGCAGACGTCGTCTCTTTGCGGAAGGCCGGCCAAGACCAAAGGCTGCAGGGCGGCATAATAGGTGCAGAAGGGCAGAAGGTCGCTCGCCGGGACGTTGTATGTAAAAGAATCCTGCAGGAGGAAGTGGCCGTTTCCGGGATCCAGCGCGAACAGAGCGGCGCTCGGAAAGGCAACGAGCTTTTGAAGCTCTCCGCAGACGGCCCGGAACATCGCGGCCCGGTCTGGCACCGAATAAATGACCTCGATGATACCCAGCAGCTTCCTGTAATCTTTCCCGGAAAGCGCCAAAGCGGAGACCCTCCCTCTTTTTTGGTGCAGAAGAATATAACATACCGTCTTTAAAAAATCCTACTTTCGTAGGATTGTAATATCAAAAATGCTTTTTTATACTCTTTATGAAAAAAATTTCTGAAGACAGCGTGATCAAAACATGGAGCAAGATTGAGCGTGACGGAAGAGGAAAAACAGAAGATTATCGAGGCCTTGAAAGCCCTGGAAGGCATAAAGAGGGGATTACTGGAACTGCTCAAGAGATAGGAGCCTAATCCTCAGGCGGTAAATGAGGGCAAAGGCTGCTGCCGGGGCGTGATTCTAACCGGAAGTGGCCTTTTTTATTTTTCAGCTTTTGCCTTTTTTTGCCTGCCGGGGATGCCGCAACGTTTATTGAGGCAGCCCCACAATCCCAAGTTGAAAATGAAGATCGGGGAAAAAGGGCAGCGGTGCCGGATTCCGGCCAACTGAAGAACGGTTTTTGTCATGGATTTCAAAAGGAGGTTTTTAAAAGATGAGAGGTAAATCTTGCGGGTTTCTTTTATCGGCGGCATTATTTGGCTGCATATTGCTTCTTGCCGGCTGCGGCGGGGGCAGCAGCCCGGCAACAACCAGCACAAGCCCCAGCGGTTCGACCGGCGGAGGGGGCGGCACGACCACCCAGAGCACGGTCCAAAGCGTATCAGGGAAAGTGGCTGACGGCCTCGTCTCCGGCGCGACAATCACGGTCTACAGCGACGCCGGACTCACAAATTCGATAGGCTCCGGCTTGACCAATGCAAGCGGCGTTTTTTCTTTCAACCTCAACTCCACGGTCACGTCGATACCTTCGCCCGTCTACATAAAATCCACCGGCGGCACGGACCTGGGCACCGGCCTGCCCGCAGCGACGATGGTCTTTGTGGGGACCACCAGCGGCACCGGCATAAACATAACCCCTTTGACGAACAGCGTCTATCAGTACAGCCTTTCTTCCGCGAGTCTCAGCGCCGCTCTCACCACAGTGGAGACCAAACTTAGCATCTCCAGCACCGACCTTTACGGCGACCCCACCGCGGACACCACGGCAGAGACGGCCCTGGAGAAGATATCGGCCTCCGGCGAGCAGGCGGCGACCCTGCCCGACGGGAGCTACTATATCGCGGTCGTCCATTTCAGCGACAATCAGATTAACGGCAGCGGCGGCGATCTTGTCTCTGATATATCAAGCATGCTGTCAAGCGCACACAATTTCTCCGCCATACTGCCCGTGACCATTTCCAACGGGATTGTAAACGGCACCATGGGCAGCGATACGGTTTCCGGCAGGGTTAGCGGCAGCGCCATGGTCCTTGACATAAGCGGCACCAACGACAATATCTACGTGGCCGGCACAATAGGCCATTTCGGCGGCATAGCCGGCACATTTATCGATATTGATTCGTCAAGTACTCCGGCAACCCTCCATAAGGGCGTCTTCGCCGCATCGGCCGTGCCGACGGGCGTAAGCGCCGACACCTTCATGACCGCCTTGAGCGAGGTCTACAACAATAGCGGATATAACGGGAAATTCAACTTCGTCGCACGGGGGCTCTTCAGCAATCACCACCTTGTCTGGGGCCAGGTAAACGCCATGAGCATACCGGCCTCCGTAGGCGGCGCCATTTCCACCACCAGCCTCACCGCAACGACGACGGTCGAACTTGACACCCTGAACTCACCCACTACCACGCCAAACAATCTTACCGGGACGGCGGGCAAGATGGTCTCGGGCAGTGATATGGGCTTCGCCACCAATTTCCCGACCGCGCTTGCGGTGGTCGAATACAGCCAGAGCATCGGCAGCGACGACCTTTACGTAATCCAGCCGGTGGGAAGCAGGACGGGGATCTGGATAAGCGTCAACTCCTCCAATCATGAGATTGACTCGATGGGCGACACCTCGCTCACGCTGCCCGGCAGCATCACATCCCTTGCGGCGGAAAAATACGACCTTTACGCCTCGTGGATAGGCCCGGAGGACATCGGGGTATCGAGGGCAACCGTAATAGGCCAGTTGACGAGCGATCAGGCTGTTGGGACCGCCGATTTCAGCAGTTGCACCGGCACGGGGTTTTGCACGAACGCCAATACCTTCGGCCTCAAGACGGGCCAGCTTGGCGTCTTTGCCGGGGACACGTTCGGCATGGTGAAGGACGATGACGGCGTATGGGGGGACGGCGAATCTGGCGAGCGCGTCAGGATGGTCCATTTCTTCGACAGCGGCGCGTTCCAGGGCACAGAGGTGCGCCCGTACGCCCCCGGAGATTTAAACAGCACCTTCACTGGCAGCAATACCACCAATAGCACCG
>JAJYGJ010000066.1 GCA_021790695.1 Nitrospirota bacterium
CTGCCTTATTTTTGCCGTGCACTCCGGGACATGGCCCGAGCTTAAGTCGCGGTAAGAGACGGCGGGCACCTCGATATGGATATCTATCCTGTCCAGGAGCGGCCCGGAGACCTTTGACCTGTAGTGCATCACGGCGCCGGGCGCGCAGGTGCACCGGTGCCTGTCGTCCCCCAGGTACCCGCACGGGCAGGGATTCATCGCGGACACCAGCATGAAGCGCGCGGGATAGGTCACGGAGGCCTGCGCCCGCGAAACGGTGACCTCGCCGTTTTCAATGGGCTGTCTCAGGACCTCGAGCACGCTGCGCTTGAATTCCGGCAGTTCATCCAGGAAGAGGACCCCGTGGTGGGCGAGGCTGACCTCGCCGGGATGCGGGAACTGGCCGCCGCCGACAAGGGCGACGTCCGATATCGTATGGTGGGGGGCGCGAAAGGGCCTGGACATGAGAAGCGCGTGGCCTTCCTTCAGGAGCCCGGCCACGCTGTGTATCCTGGTGGTCTCCAGCGCCTCCTCGAACGTCATGGGCGGCAGAATACCGGGCAGCCGTTTGGACAGCATCGTCTTGCCCGCTCCGGGCGGCCCCACCATCAGGGCGTTGTGGCCGCCGGAGGCGGCCACCTCCAGGGCCCTTTTGGCGTGTTCCTGCCCTTTCACGTCCATAAAGTCCTCGTCATGCCTGCCAAATGCGTCCGGCTGGGGGCCCCCGCCGTCCGCATCGAAGGTCCTTAGCTGCCCCTCGCCCCTTAAAAACCCGATTACCTCCGGCAGGCTCTCCGCGCCAAGCACCGTTACGCCCCTGACCACCGCCGCCTCCGGGCCGTTGTCGGCCGGCAGTATCAGCGTTAACCCCGTCCGCCTTGCGAGCATCGCGACCGAGAGGGCCCCCTTTACGGGTTTGATCTTGCCGTCAAGCGACAGCTCGCCCGTAAGGAGATAACCGGCGAGGGGAGCGCCGTCCAGCAGGCCCTCGGCTGCCGTGAGGCCCACCGCTATGGGCAGATCGAAGGCCGAGCCTTCCTTCTTTAAGTCCGCCGGAGCAAGGTTTATCGTTATGGGCCGGAGCGGGAAGTTGAACCCGGTGTTTTTAAGCGCCGCCCTCACCCTGTCCCTGCTTTCCTTGACCGACGCGTCGGGCAGCCCGACAATATAGAAATGCGGCAATCCCCGGCTGGCTATATCCACCTCCACGTCCACCGGATGGGCCTCTATGCCGTAAAGGCTCGCGCTCTGGACACGCGAAAGCATGCAATAGATTATATTTTCCATTATCCTAATTCAAGGGGCCACGGGCCCCTTTCCCTGTTTTTGCGGCGCACTCCGCCTCCGGGGGAGAGGGTGAAATGAAATGACGTTGACGCTCGATTCCATAAGGGACATAAGGCTCTATCAGAGGCGGCGGGGTTACAGGTTTTCGCTGGACGCGCTTTTGCTTTTCGATTTCGCGCGTCTTCAAAAGGCCGGCAACATCGCGGACCTGGGCGCCGGCTCCGGCGTTGTCGGGCTCCTGCTGGCGAAAAAATACCCCGCGGCGAAGGTGACGCTTGTCGAGCTTCAGGAGGGGCTTTACGGTCTCGCGCTTAAAAACATTGCCCTTAACGGGCTTGCGGACAGGGTGAGGGCGGTAAAGGCCGACTTGAGGGCGATAGGCGGCCACCTGACAGACTGGCAATCGGGGGGCCATGAGGGTCCGAGCCCGGATTTCGGGCAGTTGGGAAGGGGAAGCCTCGACATGATCGTCTCGAACCCGCCCTTCAGGAAGGTCATGGCCGGCCGCATAAGCCTGGACGAGGAAAGGGCGGCTGCCCGGCACGAGCTGACGCTTCCCCTTGCCGCGCTTGTGAAGGCGGCCGCGTACCTGGTGAAAAACAGGGGACGGTTTTTTATGATATACCACCCCGAGAGGCTGCCGGAGATGTTCGGGGCCCTTGCGGACGGCGGTTTTGAGCCCAAGCGCCTGAGGTTCGTCCATGGCAGGCCCGGTCCGCCCGCTGGCGGGCTCGCTGGCGGGCCCACCGGCGGCCCCGCCGGAGCCAAAATAGTCCTTGTGGAATCCGTCAAGGGGGGAAGTCCCGGGCTTTCGGTGGAGCGCCCTCTTTTTGTCTACGCGCCGGACGGCTCCTACAGCCCGGAAGTCCGCGGGATTTACGGGTTGTAGTCGGTCATTTATGCGTCTATAATAAGTGGATGGCTCATTGCGGAAACCGGAAAAAGCCCGGCCGTTTCAACCTGCGATACCCCGCGGCTTGCTGCGGAGTATCGCAATTGATTGGTTTTGCCCCCTGCCCGGCTTCGCCGCGGGGGCCTTCAATTTTATTCCTGACCGATTGACATGATAAGAAACACATTCAGCATCCTGGATGGCGTGGGCGTCCGTCTTGAACGAGGCCTCTGGAGGAAGGGGATACTCGAGTGGAAGGACTTTATCGGCGCCCCGGCGATAAAAACCTCGATCAGCGCTCCCAGAAAGGCCGCGCTGGACCGGGACCTGATGGATGCCGGGGAGCGGCTGACCCGCGGCGACTCCGGCTATTTCGCCCGGGCCCTTCCACGGAAGGAGCACTGGAGGCTCTACGAGGAATTCAGGGCCAGGGCCGTCTGCCTGGACATCGAGACAAACGGATGGCACCCGGCGGCGGGCGGCTATGTGACCGTGGCCGGGCTGTACGACGGGTTCGATTACAAGGCCTTCGTAAGGGGCGAAAACCTGAGCGCGCCGGCCCTCCGGAGGGAGCTTTCAAGGTACGGTTACCTGATTACCTTCTTCGGCTCCGCCTTCGATATGCCCTTCCTCAGGGAGACGCTGGGCGTCGATTTCGAGGGGGCGCACTTTGACCTCTGTTTCGGCGCCAGGCGGCTCGGGATGAAAGGGGGCCTGAAGAAGATAGAGCCTCTCATGGGCATCAACAGGGACGAGAGCGTCCGCGGCATGGACGGCTATGAGGCGGTGAGGCTCTGGCACGAGGCGGCGCGGGGCAACGCGGGCGCCATGGACCTCCTTATAACCTATAACCGGGAGGACACGGTAAACCTCATGGCCCTTGCCGGCATGATTTACCCCAGGCTGAAGGCGCAGACCGGCATTGAGGAGTATCTGAATTGAAAGCGGCCCTTTCGGATTTCCTTGCGTATCTTGCCGCGGAAAAAGGGCTTTCAAAAAACACCCTGGAGTCCTACGGCAGGGACCTGGCGGGTTTTTTTGGGTTCCTCGCGGAGAAAAAAAGCTGCCCGGCCTCGTTCGGCAGGGAGCATGTCCTGGATTATCTGGACCGCCTTCGGCAGAAGGGGTTTTCGACCGCCTCGCTCGCAAGGAACATCTCCTCCATCAGGGGGTTTTCGGGTTACCAGGTCCTTTCCTCGCGGAGGGCGGACGATCCGGCCCAGCACCTGGAAACACCCAGGCTCTGGCAGAGGCTGCCGAAGGCCCTGCCGCTTGCGGAGATAAAAAGGCTGCTTGAGGGCAAGGAGGGGGTCCCCGCGAGGTTCAAGGCAAGGGACATCGCGATGATCGAGCTTATGTACAGCTCCGGCCTGAGGGTAAGCGAACTTGTAAGCCTGAAGACCATCGATCTGAACCTGGAGGCGGGATTTGTACGGGTGACGGGGAAGGGCTCCAGGGAACGGGTCGTGCCCATCGGGGGAAGGGCGATAAGGAAGATAAAGCATTACATGGCCTGCTGCCGGGAGACCCGGCTGAGGGGCGGATATTCCGATTACGTCTTTCTTACATCGAGGGGAGGGCCGATGACGCGCCAGAGGTTCTGGCAGACACTTAAATTCTACGCGGGTCTGGCCGGGGTCAGCATAAACCCCCATGCGCTCAGGCATTCCTTCGCCACCCATATGCTGGAGGGCGGGGCGGACCTGAGATCGCTTCAGAAGATGCTCGGCCATTCGGACATCTCGACGACGCAGATTTACACGAAGGTCTCGCTGGAACGGGCAAGAAGGGTATACAGGGAGCGCCATCCGAGGGCCTGACGGCCGGTCCGGGGCCGCTGGACGCCCCCTGGGGCCACGGCGGGTCAAAATAAAATCCCTGAAATTTCCGAAAGGAGGTCTTTTTCATAATGGCCGATAAACTTACACCCGAACGGCTTTACAAATGCTGCGATCCCGGGGTGCTCGATTTCAACACCACGGACGACGTCAAACCGCTTGAGGGCACGATAGGCCAGGACAGGGCGATGCACGCGCTTGATTTCGGCCTCAATTTCACCGACACCGGCTTCAACATATATATCCTTGGCGAGGCCGGGACGGGGAAGCTGACGACGATAAAGATGCTCCTTGAGGGGAAGGCGGCCGCCGAGCCCGTGCCCTCGGACTGGTGTTACGTCTACGACTTCAAGGACCCCGACACGCCGTCCGCCATATCGCTTGAGCCCGGCAAGGCGGCGATGTTCCAGAAGGACATGGAGGAGTTCGTCAGGAGCCTGAAGGCGGAGATACCCAAGGTCTTCGAGTCCAAGGAATACGAGAAACAGCGCAGCAAGGTGATGGAGGATTTCCAGAAAAAACAAAAAGAGCTTTTCTCCGCCCTGGACGGCGAGGCCGAGCAGAAGGGTTTCACCATAAAAAGGTCGTTTGCGGGGCTGGCGATGGTCCCGGTCAAAAAAAGCGGAGAGCCGCTTTCCGAGGAGGAGTTCGAGGCCCTCGATGAAAAGACGAAGAAAAAGATAGAGCAGATCGGCAAGGAGCTTCAGGAGAAACTGGACGACCTCGTGCGGACCATGAGGCAGGAAGAGAAGGCCGTGAAGGCCGCCCTGAACACCGTGGAGCGCGAGACCGCGCTCTCCGCCATCGGCCATCTCATAGAGGACCTCCAGAACAAGTACGGCAAGTACGCGAAGATAAAAGATTACCTTGAGCATGTCCGCGAGGACATACTGGAGCACCTGGAGGACTTCAAGCCGCAGCAGGAGGAGCAGGCCGCGGCGGCCCTGCCGTTTGTGAGGCAGGCCAGGCCGGAGCCCTCCTTCGTGAGATACAACGTAAACGTGCTCGTGAACAATTCGGAGCTGACGGGCGCCCCGTGCGTCTTCGAGAGCAACCCGACTTACAACAACCTCTTCGGGCGGCTGGAGTACAAATTCCAGTTCGGAATGGCGACCACGGATTTTTCCCTCATCAAATCGGGGGCCCTGCACAAGGCAAACGGCGGATACCTGATCGTGGACGCCCTGGATATGCTCAGAAACATGTTTTCCTACGAGGCCCTGAAGCGCGCCATCCGCAACAAGGAGGTCAAGATAGAGGACATGTGGGAACAGTACAGGGCCATCGCCACGGCGATGCTGAGGCCGGAGCCCATCCCGCTTGACGTGAAGGTCATCCTTGTGGGCAACCCCTATATCTACTATCTTCTCTACAACATGGACGACGAATACCGCGAGCTTTTCAAGGTGAAGGCCGATTTCGATTCCTTCATGGACAGGACGACCGAGCACATCAGGAAGTACACATCCTTCATCGCGCTCAAATGCCGGGAGTCAAACCTGCTGCCTTTCGACAACGGCGGGGTCGCCAAGATTGTCGAGTACGGCTCCCGGCTCGCCGGCCACCAGGACAAGATCACCAGCCGGTTCCGGGACGTGATGGACCTGGTCCAGGAATCCCACTACTGGGCCAAAAGCGCGGCAAGCAAGGTCGTGACCGCCGAGCACGTGGAAAAGGCGCTTGATGAAAAGATTTACCGGCACAGCCGGATGAGCGACCGGATGAGGGACCTCATGCTGGAAGACACCCTCATAGTGCAGACGTCCGGGACCATGGTGGGACAGATAAACGGCCTTGCGGTCATGGACATGGGGGACTACAGCTTCGGGAAGCCATCCAGGATCACCGCCCGCACGTACGCCGGCAAGGCCGGGGTCGTAAACATAGAGCGCGAGACCAAGATGAGCGGCAAGATCCATGAAAAGGCCGTCCTCATCATCACTAACTATCTCTGGAGCAAGTACGCCTTCAGGAAACCGATCAGCCTCTCCGCATCCCTTACCTTCGAGCAGCTTTATGAGATGATAGAGGGCGACAGCGCTTCCTGCGCCGAGCTGTATGCCATACTGAGCAGCATCGCCGGGGCGCCGATAAAACAGTGCTTTGCCGTTACCGGCTCGATGGACCAGAACGGCGAGGTGCAACCCATCGGCGGCGTGAACCAGAAAATCGAGGGTTTTTTCGAGATATGCCGCCTGCGGGGGCTTGACGGATCGCACGCCGTGATCATCCCGGAGAGGAACGTAAAAAACCTCATGCTGAGGAGGGATGTGGTCGATGCCGTCCGCGAGGGAAAATTCAGCATATACCCCATAAGCACGGTCGAGGAGGGCGTAGATCTTCTCATGGGAATGCCGGCAGGCCAGGCCGATGAGAAGGGCAATTACCCCGAAGGGACCCTGAACCACATGGTCGCCGCCAGGCTGGCGGAGATAGCCGAGGCCGTCAAGAGCAAGAAGGAAGAGGCCATGGCCGAGGCCGTGAGGGAAGTGAAGAAGAATGAAAATAACGGCTGAAGATGCTCACGAAGTTCCTTAGGGCCGGGGAATTTCTCTTTTTCCTCATCCTGACCTTTGTCCTGGCCCTGCTGCCTTTCCGCATCGCAAAGCGGTTTGGCGCGTTCGCCGGGCGCCTCCTTTACAGGTTTTGGGGCAGCAGGCGGAAGATCGCGCTTGAAAACATCAGCGAGGCAATCTCAAGGGGCGCCCTGCCGGGCGCCCCTTCCCCTGAAAAGATAGCCGTCGGGTGCTTCGAAAATCTCGGTGTCTCCTTCATCGAATTGGTCAAGATATATTACGGCCTCGGCGGCAGGCTGCTGAGCGGCGTCACCTTCAGGGGGACGGAGAACTGGACGGAGAGCGGACGAGCCGGGCGCGGGGCGATATTCGTCACCGCGCACGCCGGCAACTGGGAACTGATGGCGCTTAGGAGCGGCCTGGAGTACGGCGGCCTGGCGGGTGTGGCCAGACCGCTTGACAACCCCTACCTGAACAGGTTCCTGGAACGGGTGAGGACCAGATTCGGCAACCGGATCATTTATAAGAAAGGAGCGCTTCGCCGCATCCTTGCCGCGCTCAAGTCCGGCGGCATCGTGGGCATACTCATGGACCAGGCCGTTGTGAAGGAGGAGGGCCATATCGTCCCCTTCATGGGCAGGGGCGCATGGACGACCAGGATGCCCGTGGTGCTGGCCAGGAGGGCCGGCGCGGACGTTTTTCCGGTCTTCATAAGGAGGACGGCCTCGGGGCATGAGATAACCGTTTTTCCGGCAGCCGACCTCGACGGCACGGAGGAGGAGGTCCTGGGCAGGCTGAACCTGGCGATAGAGGGTTTTGTTCGGGAAAACCCGGAGCAATGGCTCTGGATACACAGGAGATGGAAGCGAACTTAAGCCTCCCCCGCCGCCCGCCGCGGCTTCGCCCTACAGAGATTACGGAACACCGCACGTAAGCCGGTTATAAGAATGTTCCGGCGGGGCGTTGTATCTGCCTGCCCCTTT
>JAJYGJ010000070.1 GCA_021790695.1 Nitrospirota bacterium
CTCCGTCGCGGGGTTTTTCCTGGGGGGCGGCCACGGCCACGCGGTTGCGGGCCTCGTTCTGGGGTTTGTCTTCGGCGGTGGCGCGCTCCTGATCGAGTTTTACGTCAGGAGACTTTCACTGGGAACGATCATAGGCGGCCTGATAGGGCTTGCGATGGGACTGGCCTTCGCGAGCCTCCTGCTGGTCCCGGTAAGGGACATCGTGTCCGCCGGCATGTGGGGCATTTACGAATTCGTCATTTACGGGGTCCTTGGATGGGGCGGGCTTGTGATCGGACTCGGCAAGGGCCATAACCTGACCGTGCCGGGCCTTTTCAGGATATTCCGCGGGGAGGCCGAAGAGCAGAACCTGAAGATACTGGACACGAGCGTCATAATAGACGGCCGGATCGCGGACATCTGCGAATCCGGTTTCCTTGAGGGCAGTTTCATAATCCCGCAGTTCATACTCCAGGAGCTTCAGCACATTGCCGATTCGCCCGACCCCCTCAAAAGGGGCAGGGGCAGGAGGGGCCTGGATATCCTTCACAGGATGCAGAAGATGACGAACCTGGACATCAGGATCGTGGAGGAGGATTTTCCGAAGATCAAGGAAGTGGATTCCAAGCTTGTCGCGCTGGGCAAGGCGATGGGGGCCAAGGTGGTCACCAACGACTTCAATCTGAACAAGGTGGCCGAACTGCAGGGGGTTTCGGTCCTCAATATCAACGAGCTTGCAAACGTGCTGAAGCCGGTCGTGCTGCCGGGTGAGCTAATGAAGGTCTTCATCATCAAGGAAGGCAAGGAGGCCAACCAGGGCGTGGCCTATCTTGACGACGGGACCATGGTGGTGGTGGACAACGGCAGAAGGCTCATCGGCAAACACGCCGACGTGACCGTCACCTCCGTGCTGCAGACGACGGCCGGCAGGATGATCTTCACCAAGACCAGGGAGGAGTATGAACGCGAGGAGTTGCGGACCGCGAAATAGGCGGAGGGCTGTGGCATCCTCCGGGGCCCCGGGCAATAAAGCGGGCCGGGTCGTTGCGATTGTGCCCGCGGCCGGTCTTGGCGTCAGGTTCGGCGCGGGCCTCAAAAAGGCCTTTCATGAGCTGGACGGAAAGCCGGTCCTCATAAGGACGCTTGAGGCCCTGGAGCGGACGGATCTGGTCACCGAGATCATCCCGGCCCTGCGGACGGAGGACCACGGGCTTCTGCGGGACCTGCTCCGGCGGCACGGCATTAAAAAAGTGAAAAAGATCGCCGTGGGCGGAAAAGAGAGGCAGGATTCAGTCTGGAACGCCCTGAAGCTCGCCCCCCGCGGCACGAAAACGGTGGCGGTGCACGACGGGGTCCGTCCGCTGGTGACACCCGAATTCATAACCGGCATCATCGAGGCCCTTTATGAAGATGACGGCGGCCCCGCCTCTTCCCTTTCCCGGTCATCAGCCCGGGCGATAAAATGGGATGGCGTAGTGCCCGGTCTCATGCCGAAGGACACGATCAAAACGGTTTCGAGGGGGGGGGCTGTGAGGGCGACCCTTAAAAGGGATCGCCTCGTGGCCGTTCAGACACCGCAGGTCTTCCTGTACGCCAGTCTCATGGCAGCGTATGAAAAGGCCGTGGCCGGGGGTTTTTATGCGACCGATGACGCGGCCCTTGTGGAGGCCGCGGGCGGAAAGATCAGGATAGCCCCCGGGCTGCCGGAAAACATCAAGATCACCACCCCGGTGGACATAAAACTTTCAGAGGCGGTCTTCAGGCGGTGAGGACGGGGTTCGGATACGACAGCCACAGGCTTGTGCCGGGCAGAAAACTGGTCCTTGGCGGGGTCGATATCCCGTTTGAAAAGGGGCTTTCCGGCCACTCCGACGCGGACGCGCTCATCCACGCCATCATAGACGCCATACTGGGCGCACTCGGCGCCGGAGACATAGGCGCCCACTTTCCGGATACAGACCCCGCCTGGGAAGGGATATCCAGCCTCGTCCTGCTGGAGGAGACCATCGGGCTGGCAAGACGCAGGGGATACCTCGTGGAGCAGGTGGACTCCACCATAGTAGCGGAGGCCCCGCGCCTGGCCCCGCATATCGGCCCGATGCGGGACGTGCTCGCGGGCGCGCTTCAGACCGCGGGCGAAAACGTGAGCATTAAGGCCAAGAGCAACGAGGGGATGGGTTTTACCGGCAGGGGCGAGGGCATCGCCGCCTTCGCGGTCTGCGTCCTCAAGCCGGTCAGCGGCTGAAGCAGCCCGTTTCACGCATTGGATTTTTGCGCCCCGGGTCCGGAAGCGTCCTCCGGCCGCAGCAGATTGAGCTTGTCCACGTAATTGACTGAATCCTTCAGCGTCCGCAGCATTATCTGTCTGCCTGCCAGGCCCGCTGCGGCGTAGTGGAAATCGAGCCTGGCAAGGCGCTTCAGGATATATCTCCAGGAATAAAACCGCACGTTCGCCCGGCCCGTCTCCATCTGCAGGACCTCGGGGCTCATCCGGGCAGGCCTGAACACGACGTGCTGAAGGTTGTATTTGCTCCAGTCCGTATGAAGTATCCTGCCGCCCGCCTTCATCTGCTCAAAGACCTTTGTGCCCGGAAGCGGGGTGAGCGCGATGATCTGGATCGTGTCCAGGCCGTTTCGCACGGCGAAGTCGAGCGTCCTTCTGACGGTGTCCGTATCGTCCGCGTCCGCGCCGACCACGAACATCCCGTGTATATGCATGCCGTGGTCTCTTACGGCCCTGATGCAGTTTTCGATGTCCTTCAGTTCCTGTTTTTTGTTGTACTCTTCGAGCGTCCGGGGGTTTATGGACTCGAAGCCCACGTAGACCGTATGCACCCCGGCGCCGACCATCAGGTTTAAAAGCTCCGGGTCCCTTGCCACGTCCGCCCTGGCCTGCACCACCCATGTTTCCTTCAGGCCCTCGTCTATCATGGCCCGCAGCAGTTCCTTGGACCTTCTTTTGTCCGCGGTGAAATTGTCGTCCACGAAGAATTTCGTGCCGCGGTTTATGCGCCGGATGCGTTTCAGTTCGGAAAGTACCCTGGGGACGGACTTGAACCTGTAACGTCTTCCGAACATCGGCACGACCGAGCAGAAACTGCAGTCGAAGGGGCACCCCCGCGAAGTGGATACGGGGTATATGAAGGACGGCTTCCATCCCCGCACGAGCGAGAAATCCGGGTCCGGCAGGGCGTCCAGAGCGCGTTCGTCCAGAAGCGGCCCCTGCGGGTTATGCGCTATGCCGCCGTCCTTCCGCCGGTACGACAGACCGGGGATCCGGTCCAATGAGGGGCTGCCGGTCCTCAGCGATTCGACAAGGGCGGCAAGCGCCCGTTCCCCTTC
Organism: Nitrospirota bacterium; assembly: GCA_021790695.1. GTDB lineage: Bacteria > Nitrospirota > Thermodesulfovibrionia > Thermodesulfovibrionales > JdFR-88 > JAJYGJ01. Next base: position 3,322 of record JAJYGJ010000070.1, read on the forward strand.
GCCCCTGATGACGTAATCGCAGGACCCCAGTGCCTCTTCAGGCATGAAGGTCGGATGCACCCCGCCCATCACCACGGGCATGCCCAGTTTCCCGGCCTTTCTGGCCGCGGCGTACGCGCGGGGCACCGTGTTTGTGAGGGCGGAGATGCAGACCAGGTCCGCGCCGCCGACGTAGTCCCAGTCCACCGGGGCGATGTTTTCAATGAAGGCCCTTACCTGGCAGCCCATCCCGGCCAGGATGGTCGCCAGAAGCGCGCTTCCGACCCTGGACATCGTGTACCGGCTGAGCATCTGGAAACCGGGCGAGCCCGCCTCTATGAAGGCTATCTTTTTAATGTCCAAGGCTTCGCTGCGGGGATTTCAGGACCGGCTGTCGCGGCATTCCTTCCGCTCCTCAAGGTGTATTTCGACGAGTGCGTTTTGATTGTAAAGATATCACCTTGAGGCGGAAAGTCAAGTTTTAAGGACTTATCGTCTTACGCTCGTCACGCCCTGCACCTGCATGAGCTTCTGGGTGAGGACGTTAAGCTGGGGGCGGTCCTTCACCTCGAGCACGAAGGAGATCCTGGCCTTTCTGGTCTGGCTTGCGACGACCGCCTCCATGTGGAAGATGTTTATATTCAGGGATGAGATGGCTGAAGACAGGTTGGCGACGACGCCGGGCTGGTCGATGGTGTCCACCACTATGCGGGCATAGTTCATGGCCCCTTCGTCCGACTTCCACTGCACGGAGATCAGCCGTTGCTCGTCGGCGGAGAGTGTGGGCAGGTTGGGGCAGCTCCTCCTGTGGATGCTGACACCCTTGCCCCTGGTGATGAACCCGACCAGGTTGTCCCCCGGGATCGGATAGCAGCATTTGGAGACGTGATAGAGGATGTTGCTCAGGCCCGTGATGGTGATGCCCTCGGCCGCCTTGTACTGCTTCTCGGTCCTGGCCTGCGCGGGCCCCGGGGGCTCCTGCGGGCCCTGGCCGGGGGCAAACCTGTTTATCACATGGCCGACGGGCAGCTTGCCGTAACCCACGGCGACGAGCATGTCCTCGGCGTCCTGAAAGCCCAGGGCCTGCGCGGTCTCGGCCATCAACTCGCTTTTCATGGGCGGCAGGCGAAGCCCTCTTTTTTTCATCTCGGCTTCGAGGAGCCTTGCGCCAAGCTCCAGGGATTCCTTCCTCTCCTCCGTCTTGATCCACTGCTTCACCCTCGCCCTGGCCCGCTGGGTGACGAGGAAGCCCAGCCAGTCGCGGGAGGGTACGTGGCTCTGCTGGGTTATTATCTCCACGGTGTCCCCGTTGTTGAGCCTGTATTTGAGCGGCACCATCCTGCCGTTTATCCTGGCGCCGGTGCACCTGTGGCCCACTTCCGTGTGTATGCTGTAAGCGAAGTCAACCGGGGTCGCCCCGATGGGCAGTTCCTTTATGTCGCCGTTCGGGGTGAAGACGTATATGGTGTCCGGCACGACCTCGGCCTTTACCGCGTCCATGAACTCCCGGGGGGTCTGATGCGTGTCCTGGATCTCCTGGACGAAACTCCGCAGCCAGGCGATGTACCTGTCGTCCTTCGGGTTTATGTGCCCCTTGTCCTTGTACTTCCAGTGGGCAGCTATGCCCTCCTCGGCGACCCTGTTCATGTCCTCGGTCCGAATCTGAAACTCCACCCGCTTGCCCTCGGGACCGATGACAGTCGTGTGGAGCGACTGGTACATGTTCGATTTGGGCACCCCTATGTAGTCCTTGAACTTCCCCGGGATCGGCTTCCACAGGGAGTGTATCAGGCCCAGTATCGCGTAGCATTCGCTCTTCGTGCCCGTGATTATCCTTATGCCGAGGACGTCGTATATCTGGTCGAACGTGACGTTTTGTCTCTGCATCTTCTGGTATATGCCGTAGTAGTGTTTTATCCTCCCCTTCACCTGGGCCCCGAGGCCCTCTTCGGAAAGTCTCGCCTTGACCATCTCGATGAGCTGCGATATGTAGCCCTCCTGCTCCTCCTGCCTTGAGGCGACCTTCTTCACCATGTCCTCGTAAAGGGCGGGCAGCAGGTACTTGAATGACAGGTCCTCCAGTTCCACGCGAAGCCAGCCGATTCCCAGCCGGTTTGCGAGGGGGGCGTATATTTCGAGCGTTTCCTGGGCGATCTTCTGTCGCCTGTTATTCGGAAGGTGCTGGAGCGTGAGCATGTTGTGGAGCCGGTCGGCGAATTTTATCATTATCACCCTTATGTCCTCGGCCATGGACAGCAGCATCCTCCGGAAATTCTCGGCCTGTTCCTCCTCCCTGGACTGGAACTGTATCCTGCCCAGTTTTGTGACGGAGTCCACCAGGAAGGCGAGCTCATAGCCAAAGCGCTTCTGTATGTCTTCCCTGGTGATGTGCGTGTCCTCGAGGGTGTCATGGAGCAGCCCGGCCGCCACGCTCACTGTGTCCATCTTCATGTCGGTCAGGATGGAGGCGACGGCCAGCGGATGACTTATGTAGGGGGAGCCCTCCTGGCGCTTCTGCTCGCCGTGGGCCTCGAAGGAAAAGAAATAGGCCCGGCGGATGAACTCCAGGTCGGCCCCGGGGTTGTAGGAGCGGACCTTCCGCAGAAGCTCCTCTATGCCGCTTATCTCTTTCGGTGCCGCAAAGATCATAATTATATTATAGAATTTTTAAGAATAAAGGGCGTCACTTCCGGAAACGCGCATAATACGCCGGGCGGAATCTTTACCTTAACATTGCCTTGAAAGTCCGTCATGCCGGCGACAGCCGGTATCCGGTGACTTTCCCGTAAATGGAACAAAGTCGCTGAATTCCGGCCCGGAATGGCTGAAACGACATTCGAATGTCGGGATTTTTATTTCCTGATTTTCATTAATGCGGACAGAAGGCGGTCCAGATTGTCCCGGCTGTGGGCGGCGCTTACCTGGAGCCTGAGCCTGGGCCTCTTGACGGTCGGGGGCCTGATGGCGGGCGCATGGAAGCCGGCCTCGAGGAGCCGGCCGGAGGCGCCGAGCGCCTCCCCGACCCCGTCAAAAAAAACGGGGACGATCGGCGTGCCGGTGGGGCCGGTCTCGAAACCCGCCTTTTTAACCCCGTCGAAGAAAAGCTCCCTGTTTTCCCAGAGCCTTGTCACCAGCGCCCGCCCGGCGTCGTCTTCAAGCAGTTTCAAGGCCGCCAGCGCCGCCCCCGCCGGCCCCGGCGGCAGCGCGGTCGAGAAGATAAAAGTCCTGGCCTTGTTCCTCAGCCACTCGATGGTCCCCGGATCGGCCGCGACGAACGCCCCATAGGAACCCAGCGCCTTCGAGAAGGTGCCCATCTGAACGATGGCTGGCCCGCCTTCGCCCTGTCCCGCGGAAAGTCCGAAGTGATGGAGCCCGCCCCTGCCGCCCCCGAGCACGCCGATGGCGTGGGCCTCGTCCACGTAAAGGACCGCCCCATGATCTCCGGCAAGCTCGCGGAGCGCGGGCAGCGGCGCAATGTCCCCGTCCATGCTGAAGACGGATTCTGTGACGATGAGTTTTTGCCTTTTTGCCTTTTTGCCCGCGGCCTCCAGAAGTTGCCGCAGATGGGCCGCGTCCGCGTGCCGGTATATGAGAGTTTCGGCCTTGCTCAGGCGGCAGCCGTCTATGATGCTTGCGTGGTTCAGTTCGTCGCTCAGTATCAGGTCTCCTTCCGCCGCAAGGGCGGGGATGGCCCCGGCATTGGCGTGATAACCGGAGTTGAAAAGAAGCGCCGACGGCGCCCCCGTGAAGGAGGCGGAAGCGCGCTCCAGGGCCGCGTGCAGCCCGGTGCCGCCGCTGAGCAGCCTTGCCGCGCCGCCCCCCGAGCCGAAATCAATCGAGGCCTGTTGAGAGGCCCCGATGAGGGCCTCGTGCGCGGCAAGCCCCAGGTAATCGTTCGAGGCGAAGTTGACCAGGAGCCTGCCGCCCACCGCGATTACGGCGCCCTGCAAAGAGGCCCTGTCCGAGGGCTCCCGGAAGAGTCCCGCCGCGCGCAGCCTCTCTATCTCGCGTTCAAACAATTTTGAGCCACCTCAATATTGAATTTTAGGCTATTTATATTTTTTATTCATTTATATTGCGTCTTGACAAGGTTTTTTTCAATTTGATAGTATCACGTACTTTGCGTGTTTTCCGAGGAGGCATCAATGCAGA
>JAJYGJ010000055.1 GCA_021790695.1 Nitrospirota bacterium
CGCCTTTGCGGGCAAGGGCCTCAAGGACCGGGTGAACCTCGCGGGGCAGGACATCCAGGTGGTCCCCGGCTCCCTTGACGCCAGGAACATAGTGGAGAACAACTACCCGGACCTCGCGGTCCAGCAGGGGGCGGGTATGGTCTCTTACAGGCTCGGCCAGAAGGCCGTCCAGTACATAAAAACCAACTCGGTGGACCAGGCCCTGGAGGTCATCAGAAACAGGGTGGACCAGTTCGGCGTGGCCGAACCCGTGATACAGAGGCAGGGGACGGACGAGATAGTGGTCGAGCTTCCGGGCATCAAGAACCCCGCCCGCGCCCTGCAGATCATAGGCAAGACGGCGCTGCTCGAATTCAAGATACTCGATGACGGGTCCCCCGCGGCCGCCCAGCTTCCGGGCAGCATATTGCCGGGCGGGGAAGCCCAGGTGCTTTCGCAGTTCGCGGGCAAAATCCCCCAGGGCGACCAGGTGCTCTTTGGCAGGGTCGTTGACCAGGAAAGCGGCTCGGTGAGGGAGGTCCCGTATCTCGTCAAGAAGCAGGCGCTTCTTACCGGGGCCTATCTCACGAGGGCCAGGGTCGCCATAGACCCCCAGTTCAACGAACCCTATGTCGGTCTTAAATTCAACCCCGAGGGGGCGAAGCTTTTTGACCAGATCACGGCCCAGAACGTAAAAAAGAGGCTCGCGATCATACTGGACGACAACGTCTACTCCGCCCCGGTCATCAGGGAGCGCATCTCCGGCGGAGACGCGCAGATATCGGGCAACTTCACCATGCAGGAGGCGAAGGACCTGGCCCTCGTGCTGAACGCCGGCGCTCTCAAGGCCCCCCTGAAGATGCTTCAGAACGTGACGGTCGGGCCCTCCCTGGGCCGCGACTCCATACGCGCGGGCGAGAGGGCCGGCATCGCGGCCCTCATTGTGGTCCTGGCCTTCATGATCTTCTATTACAGGGTTTCGGGGCTTATCGCGGACCTGGCGGTGATATTGAACCTGGTCTTTCTCATGGGCGCGATGGCCTCCCTTAACGCAACGCTTTCCCTGCCCGGCATCGCGGGCGTCATACTGGCCATAGGCATGGCCGTGGACTCCAACGTCCTCATGTTCGAGAGGATGAGGGAGGAGCTCCGGGCCGGAAAAACGCCCAAGGCCGCCGTTGAGGGCGGCTACCACAAGGCCTTCTGGACCATCTTCGACTCCCACATCACCACGCTCATCACCTCGGCCGTGCTCTTCCAGTTCGGCACAGGCCCGATAAAGGGTTTCGCGATCACGCTGTCGCTGGGCGTGGCCATAAACCTGTTTACCGCCCTTATAGGCACTAAGACCGTCTTTGATATCCTGCACCTGAGAAAGCAAGTGAGGAAGCTGAGCATATGATCGAGATCATCAAGAACACGAAGATAGATTTCATGGGCAAAAGGAAATACATGTTCCTTATCTCGGGGGTCCTGGTGTCTCTGGGCATCTTCGCGCTGGTGATGATATGGAGCGGCCACGGCAATATGGGCATAGACTTCGCCGGCGGCACGGAGGTGCAGGTCAAGTTCAGTCAGAGGGTCCCCCTGAGCGAGGCGAGAAACGCGCTCGAGGCGACCGGCCTCAAGGGGCTTCAACTCCAGGAACTGCCCACGGTCAACAAGCTCATCGTGATGGCGAAGGGCAGGCAGTCGAACTTAAGCGGGATTTCAAACACGATAATCTCCACGCTTCGCAGCCGGTTCGCGGCCGCTTCCCCGGTGGTCGACATGTCGACGCAGGTGGGCCCGAAGGTCGGAAACCGCCTGAGGAAGGACGCCGTCGTGGCGATCATCTTCGCCACGCTGGGCATACTTGCCTACATCACGGTCCGCTTCCAGTTCGGCTTCAGCGTGGGGGCTGCGATTGCCACCTTCCATGACGTCTTCGCGGTGCTTGGCGTCTTCTACCTCATGGGCAAGGAGATAAATCTCATCCTTATAAGTGCGCTCCTCATAATCGCCGGCTATTCGCTGACGGACACGGTCGTCGTCTTCGACCGGATCAGGGAGAACATGCGCTCCATGATCAAGGACCCCGTGGAAAAGATCGTCAACGTCAGCATAAACGAGGTCCTTTCCCGGACGGCGATCACATCGCTCACCGTGCTTTTTTCCTCCCTGGCCATCCTGTTTTTCGGCGGGGAGGTCATACATGATTTCGCGCTTGCCATTACCCTGGGCGTCATTGTCGGCACGTATTCCTCCTGGTTTGTGGCAAGCCCGATGGTCATCCTCATAGGCGGCGGCAAAACGATAAACCGACGGCGCTGAATGGATAGCGAGCGTATCGCCCCCACCCCGGATACCGGCTTGCCGCGGGGTCAGGCGGGCGAATATAAAAAATTCCTTGCATTAGATTCCCTGCGGGCAAAAATTGCCGCGGGGAAGATCAATGAACCGCGCCCGCCCCGCCGATGGATCGGCCCCGCCGGAATGAACCGCCCCCTCTGATGGATCGCCTCTGGATCGTCCAGCGCGCCGATAAGGACTATGTGGAATATCTGGCAAAGGCGTCCGGGATCTCCGGCGCCCTTGCCGGCATCCTCATCAATCGCGGGATAAAGACGCCACAGGCCGTGCGGGATTTTTTTTCGGCCGATCTCGGCGGCCTTATGGACCCGCTTGGGCTTAAGGGCATGGCCGGGGCCGTCCGGATAATAACCAGGACGAAGTCATCCGGCCGGCCGGCTCTGGTCCACGGCGATTATGACGCCGACGGCATCGCCTCCGCGGCCATCATGGTCGACAGCCTCCGCCGCTTCGGCCTTCCGGCCGATTATTTCATCCCGAACCGCTTCGATCACGGCTACGGCTTTCACGAGGAGGCGGTCTGGCGCGCCAAGCGGATGGGCGCCGGGCTAATCGTCACGACTGACTGCGGCATCACGGCCTTCGAGACCGCGCGGCTTGCCAGGGAAAACGGCATCGAAGTCGTAATAACCGACCATCATGAGCCGGCCAGAGGGGCCGACGGCAATCCCCTCATCCCCGAAGCGGGCGCGGTCGTCAACCCGAAACTCTCCCCCGGAGAACCGGAGCTTTCGGGCACCGGGGTCGCCTTCAAACTCGCCCAGGCCCTTTTGGGCGACGACGCCCATGCCTATCTGGACCTGGCCGCGCTGGGCACCCTGGCCGACCTTGTGCCGGTTTCAGGCGAAAACAGGCTCATAGCGAAAGCCGGCCTGGAACTTATGGAAAGAAACGCGCGGGTGCCGATAAAGGCGCTGCGAGAGGTCGCCGGCTGCCAGGGAAGGGTCACCTGGCGGTCGGTCTGCTTCGGTCTCATCCCCAGGCTGAACGCCCCCGGCAGGCTGGAAGACGCCTCCAAGGGTGTGAACTTTCTGCTTTCCACCGGGCAGGAGGAGGCCTGGAAGGCCGCCCAGGAGCTTGACAGGATCAACAAGGAGAGGCAGCGCCTCGAAGAGTCCGTTTACACCGAGGCTAGGGCCGCCATCGAACGGGATGGCTTCGAGGGCGCCATCGTGGTCTCCGGCGCGGGCTGGCACAAGGGGGTCCTGGGCATCGTGGCCTCGAAGATGACCGAGAGGTATCGCCGCCCGTGCATCGTCTTGTCCGTGGAAGCGGATGAGGCCAGGGGCTCGGCCCGAAGCATCCCGCAATTCAATCTTTACGAGGGCTTGAACGAGCTGGGCGATATGCTCATCGCCTTTGGCGGGCACCGGCAGGCGGCCGGGCTTCGGATGAAGGCCGGGATGATAGGACAATTCCGGAGCGCCCTTTCAAAACTGGTCCTCGAGCGGGTCCCTGACTTCAGGGCGACGCTCAGAATAGACGCCGACGTCACCTTGAGGGACCTCGGCATGGACCTTGTGAAAGAGATGCGCATGCTTGAGCCCTACGGTTTCGGCAACCCCGAGCCGCTTTTCGGGGCCAAGGGGCTTGAAGTCCTCAATCCGCGCGTCGTGGGCAAGGGACACCTGAAGCTGAAGCTCTCGCAGAAAGGCCTTTTCCCCATGGACGCAATCGGGTTTGACATGGCCGGCGTTATGAGGCATATAGAAGACGCCGCGGCCGTCGATGCCGCATTTACGCCCGTCATAAACGAATGGGAGCGGGGCAGGACCCTGCAGCTCAACCTGAAGGGTCTGAGGCCCTCCGGGGGCCTGAGGCCCGCCGTATAAGGCCATTATTAATCTCCCGATAATATGTTAGAATTAAAATCGCGCCGGGGTCATTTACGCGCGGGCAAAGGCCCGCGAGGGGGCGCGAAAAAGGGTTTTAAAAAAGGGCGGTTAGCTCAGTTGGGAGAGCACCACGTTCGCAACGTGGGGGTCGAGGGTTCGAATCCCTTACCGTCCACTTTCCTCCTTTTGCCCGGCTATTTGTGTTCGTAACGCCGCTTGAATTCCTCTATCCGTCTCATCCTTTCCGCCTTGGCCGCGGGGCTTTCCTTGCCTATCGACCACCTGTGGTCGGGCGAGTTCAATACTTCCGTCAACATCGTGTCCAGTTCGGCGGCCAATTTTTCCGCTTTCGGGTTGCCGCTTTTTTTGCCGTTTTTAATGACCTCCCTGATCTCCGGTACATATTCGGTGTAAAAATCCCTGGCGAGCAGGTAATTGCCATGCCATTGGGTGTAGTCCGGCCCCATCATGGAAGCCGCGTGGCGGGCGCGCCGTCCTTCATGATGCCAGAGCTGAAACCAGGTGTAGTCTATTTTGTTGGCAAATTGGGCATATTCACTGCCCTCTGTCGCCTTGAGCACTTCAGTGGCCGCCCTATAGAGCTTTAACCCCGGCTTCCCGAATTTATCGTTATACAACGTCAACTCCGCACGGTACTGGATATAGAAGTTGTCTACAAAGTTGACGTTATGACAGGCATAACATACGTCCCTCATGTTTTTCTCGCGCATGTCGCCGGTGATTGCGGCCGAGGGCAGGTTCCACTGCCTGTCGGTCAGATTGGCTAAAACGGATACCGGGGGGCGGTTGTTCCACTCGATGCGCAAGCCCACGTTGTGGGTGACAGCCATGTCTTTCGTGGCCGACATATGGCAAGTGGCGCAGGTGGGGGCCGCCGAATAATCCTCTCCCGCAATCCACTTGGAAGATGCGAAATTCATTTTATCCCTGTTTGCCCGATAAGCAATACCATGCTGCGACAAGCTGAAAATCTCATACTGCGGGTGGTCCGGCCCCTGGTGGCACCTGCCGCAGGCCGCGGGGCGGCGGGCCTGCGCCACCGAGAATTCGTGCCGCTGGTGGCAGGCGGTGCAACTGCCTTCGGACCCGTCGGGGTTTATGCGTCCGATGCCGCTGTTCGGCCATGTGGCGGGGTCGAGCTTGCCGTCCGGGTCAATTTTGACCACGGAGCCGTGACACTGCGAGCAGCCATTCACACCGGCGGCGGATGTCCCTTCGGGATAGGCCGGTGTCTTCATCCCGTTGTCGCCCTCGACCACGTCCGCCAGAATATTGTCCATGGAGCCAAGGATGTGGGCCGCCTTCGCATGGTGGGAACTCTCGAATTCCGCCGTCTCTTCGGGATGGCATCTTGAGCAGTCAAGCGGGGACACAATAACGGATATGAAAAAACCGTAGTGTTCGAAGCCGCCTTTTGCGCCCTTTTTTGCCTGGTGGCATTCGTAGCAGCCCACGTTCGCACGGTAATGTCTGCTCTTTCCCCATTGCTGATAAATAGCCGGCGTGGTTGAACTGTGGCACCCTATACATTTTCCGGACTCACTGGACAATTCCTTGGGGAGGCCGCTTTTCGTAAGTCCATACGCCCCAAGAGACATAAGGAGCGATAAAAAAAACACCGTTACGAACACCATAAAATAAAAATATCCTTTATTCATGAATTTCCCTCCTTCGTCTTTCCATGCGGTATTTCTTTTCCCCGTTTTTTGAACAGTGTTCCCGGGCAATCCTTTTTGCGGTTTCATCTCTAAAAAGATTCCTTTGTCCGAATTCTATATGAGGAGCCCTCATGGGAGTATGATGTAAATCATAAAGCGGCCTAAATAAAGTTAACCCGGCATCGGAGATTCCGCAAATCCCATGCCGCGCCCCTTGTACATACCAATAAAGTAATTGCCATCAGGAGGCAACTCGGATTTTCGTTAAAAACATGCTTTACTGAGGAGATTTGGGAAAACATCAGTCCGTCCAGCAACCCTCGCCTCAGGAATTACTTCAAATTGTGAGGAGTACGGGGCGTTATCTGATAGTTGCATTGCCCGGATCCGGCGCGGATTTCCAAAAGAATCTGGCAGCGAAATCAACGGCTCCCAGAAGTACCGCCGAGATCAGCAAGAACCTGTTTTATTTTAGGTTTCAAAATCGGAATATCCTTTTTGACGGCAAGCCAGACCTTGTTGAAATTGATTCCAAAATAAAAATGGCTCACTTTATCTCTCATGCCGGCCATGTCGCGCCACGGGATATCTTTGTACTTTTCCCTAACGGCATCCGGGATATTTTTTGTGGCCTCGCCGATTATTTCAAGACAGCGTACCACGGCAAAATTTGTCTTCTGATCGAGACAAAAATCTTGCTGGCTCATTTCACCAATAAAGGTTTCAGCCTTTTCCATTGCCTCCAGGATATCCTTAACATATAGCGAGACATCGCGCTTCAAATGTAAACCACCTCGTCAAGAATAACCTGTTTCAGTTCAGGTCTTATATCCTCTCTGGGCACAAGATCGACTTTTCTCCCTACCATGTCAGATATATAATTTTCAGCCCCGATAAGGTCAAGCAGGCTGATAGGCTCGCTGAATTCAACCAGAATGTCTATATCGCTTTCTTTTTTCTGCTCTCCCCTTACGTAAGAGCCGAATATACCGATTTCTGTAATCTTGTATTTTTCCTGCAGCTCATCCCGGTGCTTATTTAAAACATCCTTTATTTCATCGAATTCCTGCATGGTTGCCTCCTGACAAGACCATAATATTTTACCACTCTATAGGTGTGGCCCGTGATAAGAGTTCAGTATCATGTCCCCCGAATTGGCGCTTCGTTGCCGTTCATCGAACCATCATTAAATAGAACCCTCTTTATTTTCCTCATACTACTCCTTAATTGGGGTAAAGGAAAGAATGTCATTTGTGTTCTTGGGGTACAACTCACTTAATGCCGTTTTAAATTCATCTCTTATTTGGAGAAGAGATACAAGTGACTTGTCAACGGTATCAATAACTGCGACAGTGCATTGCATCAATGTTTGATGCAATGCATGGCCAAGTATAAGTTCAATAGTACTCAATACCATATCAGAATCCCGAGGCAAAGAAAATGTACTGCTGCTAATTTGCATTTGATCAGGTGCTTCAGCATATAGACGTACTTCGCGTTGGTCTAATAATGGCTGAACTTTTTCTGCATGAAGCTGAGACCTTTGATTTATCGTAT
>JAJYGJ010000227.1 GCA_021790695.1 Nitrospirota bacterium
AGCGCGCGGCAGAGGCGGCCGCCGGCAAGACCGAAGCCGCGCCGGGAACAGCTTAAAGGAGGAGGGGAAACCAAATGAAAGTAAATTTCTGGGGAAACGAATACAAGGTAAATATAGTGGTCGCCTGCATCGGGGGCTTCCTCATAGCCATAATGTCCAGCATGTTCGGCTTCGGCGGCGGCCCCTTCATGGTGCCGCTTATGACGGTAGTGCTCGGGCTGCCGATGTACGTCGTCGTCGGAAGCTCGCTGCTGGCGATATTCTTCAATACGGCGATGGCGACCTCAAGGATGATCTCATTCGGGAACGTGGACTTCATGCTCTTCGCGCTGATGGCCGCGGGCGCCGTACTGGGCGGCATGATAGGCCCCAGGATCGCCAAGCGCCTGAGCCCGATTGTGGTCAAGAGGGTCGCCGTAGTCGGGCTTTTGATACTCGGACTGATGCTCATAAACGTGATCCCGATGCCCCGGTCATAACGTTTAATCTTCATAAACGTCTGATATTATAAACGTTTGATCGGGAAGCAACGTTTGATCGAAGCCCGTGGGGCGTGGTTTGGGGTTTTTGTTTTCTAGGAAAATTCGTTAAAAGGCGGGCACTGCCCGGGGCGCGGCTTTAAGACCGCGCCCCGGACAGTGCCCCGCGGAGAACGGCACGAATGGGAGAAACGGTATATTCGATCTGCTCCATGTGCACCGTGAGGTGCCCCATAATGGTCGAGGTTGAGGACGGCGCCGTAAGACACATCTGGGGGAACCCCCACGTGTTTGGCGGGCAGCAGCTCTGCCCGAGGGGAGCGGCCGGAAAGGCCTTCGAATACGACGACGAGCGCCCTCAATACCCGATGATCCGGGACGGCGAACGGGGCTCGGGCAGGTGGAAGAGGGCGACCTGGGACGAGGCCCTCGGCTTCATATCGGATAAATTGAAGGCCGTAATCGAAAAACACGGCGCGAAGTCCGTAATACTCAGCGACAGGGGCGGGGCCATTACGGATTTCCAGAAGACTTTCATCGCCGCCATAGGCTCTCCTAATTATGTCAACCACCACGCCGTGTGCTCGAACAGCGTCCATAACGCCAATCTCTCGGTGACGGGCTACGCCAGAAACGGCCTGGGCTACGACTACAAAAACTGCAAGCACCTGGTGGTGTACGGCCGCAATCTGCTTGAATCATTGGGCACGGGCGAGGCCGGAAACGTGATAGACATGATCGAGGCCGGCGGCAAAATGGTCTACATAGACGTCCGCTGGAACTATACCGCCGCCAAGGCGCAGAAGTTTCACATAATCAGGCCCGGGACGGACTACGCCCTGAACCTGGCCCTGATAAACTCGATCATCCGCGAACATCTCTACGACGCCGGATTCGTGGAGCGGTGGACCATGGGGTTTGAGGAACTGAAGGAATTCGTCTCGCCGTATACGCCCGAGTGGGCCGAGGCGGAGACGGGCATACCGGCCAAGGAGATAACCGGGATCGCGCACGGGGCCGCCGCAGCCAGGCCGTCGGTGATTTTCCACCCCGGGTGGATGACCGCATGGCGGTCCGACGATTTTTATCTGCGCCGCTCCATATACGCGCTTAATGCCCTGATGGGCTGCTACGAGGCGAAGGGCGGTATATACATAAACAAGGGGCCGGGAGACGCAGGCGTAAAATTAAAGACCCTTCTGTCCCAGGTCCCGAAGCCCGCGGGCGAGCGGTTCGACGGCGCGGGCACCAAATATCCGCACATAGGGGCGCAGTGGGGGATGGTCCAGCTCATACCACATGCCATACTGAACGAGGACCCTTACCCGGTAAAGGCGTATATCGTCATGCGTCACGACCCGCTGGCCTCGGTTCCCGATCCGGAAACGATGAAGAAGGCCATGGACAAGCTGGACCTCCTCGTCTCGATAGACGTCAACTACAGCGAGACCGGCTGGTACTCGGACGTTATACTGCCAGAGGACACGTACCTGGAGCGCACGGACCACATCATAGCCAGAAACGGTCTCAAGCCGGGCCTGATATTCCGCAAAAAGGCCGTCCCTCCCCGGTTCGACACGAGGCCGCGCTCCCATATATTCAGGGAACTGGCAAAAAGGCTGGGCGCCGGCCAATATTTCCCGTACGAAACCATCGAGGACCTCCATAAATGGCAACTGGAAGGCACCGGCGTAAAGCCGGAGGATTTCAAGGCAAAGGGCCTTGTCAACCTTGCGAAAGAGCCCATATGGCTCGACCGCAAGGATGGGCTGAAATTCAAGACCCCCTCCGGAAAGATAGAGTTTTTCAGCGGGAAGCTGGGGAAGGCCGGGGTGCCGTCCTTCATACCTTTCGAAAGGCCGGAGAAACCGGCCGAGGGTTCTTTCCGGCTGGCTACAAGCAAGGTGGCCGTCCACACCCAGGGGCGCACCACCTCGAATAACCCGCTCCTGAGCGAGCTTGTCCCGGAGAACGAATTGTGGATCAATACCGACCGGGCCTCAGGGCTGGGAATTAAAAATGGCGATATGGTGGAGATAAGCTGCGAGGATGCCCCCGCGCAGAGGATCAGGGCCAAACTCACCGATTTTATCCACCCCGAGGCTGTCTTCATGCTGCACGGGTTCGGAGACACCGTCCCGGTGAGGAGCAGGTCATACGGCAGGGGCGCCAGCGATGTGAGGCTTCAAAGGGGGGCCCTGAGGGTCACCACGGGCGGCAACTGCCCGCTTGCCGAGTGCATCGTCTCGGTAAGACGCGTTTAGAGGAGGAGGTCCCATGAGCGATTTTTATATATACCAGGATCAGAGAAGATGCATCGGTTGCCGGGCCTGCGAGGTGCACTGCAAGACCGAAAACGACGTCCCCGCGGGGCCGCGCTGCAGCATGATAGTCCCCATTGGCCCGAAAGTGATGGATAATGTCCCTAGGATGCATTTCGTGTTCATGCCCTGCTTTCACTGCGAAAAGCCATGGTGCCTTGCCGCCTGCCCGACCGGGGCCGTCCGGAAACGTGTGAAGGACGGCATCGTTTTCATCGATCAGTCTCAGTGCGTGGGGTGCAAGTCCTGCATCACGGCCTGTCCATGGGGTGTGCCGCAGTGGAATAAAAACACCAAAAAGGCGTTCAAGTGCGATTACTGCCGCCACCGGGTGGACGCGGGGCTGAAACCCGCATGCGTCACGGGCTGCGTCACCGGGGCGCTGAAATGGGTGTCGCCGGATGAAGGCTCCAGGCTGAAGAGAGAGAGGTTCGCCCGGGATGCGTTTTTTGACCGGTGAACTCCCTTCTTTAAAAATGCGTTTGAAGTATACGAAAGGATGCGCCGCGACTCTTGAGAGTTCGGGGCCGTGAGGACATGATAAATCCGGGGAAAAGAAATGGCGAATATCACCCTTGACGGAAGACGGATAGAGACGGCCCCCGGCGCAACTATCCTCGAGGCGGCCAGGGCGACGGGCGCCGACATACCCACCCTTTGCCATCATGAGGCCCTGGACCCTTGCGGGGCGTGCAGGCTCTGCATAGTCGAGGCGAGCGGGCCCGAGCTGAAACCCTCTCTCATGACAAGCTGCAATACCAGGGCCGCAGATGGGATGGTCGTCGAGACCGAAAGCCCGCGCGTGGTAAACGCACGAAGAAAATCATTCGAGCTTCTTGCGGCCAGAAGCCCCCATTCTAAATTGCTTATGAGGCTGGCCGCCCGTTTAGGCGTGGAACCCGCGCGCTTCAAGCCGGCAGTCCCCGCCGATGGCGATAACGAGCGGGACGATTGTCTTCGATGCGGGATATGTATCCGCGCCTGCACGCGGAAGATCGGCGTCTCCGCGATAGTCTTCGCCGGGCACGGCGAGGACAGGCATGTGGCGGCGAAGTTCGAAAAGCCTTCATCCCCGTGCATAGGCTGCGGCGCGTGCGCGAACCTCTGCCCGACAGGCGCTATCAGGATGGCGGACGAGGACGGAAGGCGGCGCGTATTCGTAAACGGGCGCATGATAAGCGACTTGCCTTTGGTGAAATGCGGCAATTGCGGACGCTTTTTCACTACCTTCAGGCAGGCGGATTATGTAAAGCTAAGACTCCCCGAAGGGCTGCGCCCTTCGCCCGGCGATCTGTGCCCCGAATGCCTCCGGATCTCGAAGGCGGCGGCCTTATCCGGATTTTTACCTTAGGACCGATCTCAAAATTGATTCCCTTGCCGTTCCCGCAGTGAAAGTTTTTTATTGCGCCGCGCCGTCTTCCCAACCTGCATATATCGATATATAATCTGGTCAAAACCTCAAAGGGGGCCCTGGAATGGCCGGGCCCCCCCGTTTTTGGGGGACCAGTCCCCGGGACCATCCTCTTGCCGCGGGAGAGGAAGCTTGAAAATTGAGGTAATAAGGAGAGGATGGAAAAAGGCCGACAGGCGATGGGCGAAGGCGGGGAGGGCGAAGGAATCGGAAAAGACAAAAGCTACCTGGAAAACGCCGGAGGCAGAAGCGGAATTGCCGCTTGGATGCTCTCCACCGACCACAAGCGCATCGGCGTGATGTATCTTGCCGCGCTCATGTCTTTTTTCGGCGTCGGTGTGGTCCTGGGTCTTGTCCTGAGGCTCAACATGCTCCATCCGGGCGCTATAATGAATGCCCAGCAGTATAACGAGACCTTTTCCCTCCACGGGGTGATCATGCTTTTTCTTGTCATAATCCCCGGCATCCCGGCCGCCTTCGGCAATTTCTTCCTGCCGATAATGCTGGGGGCAAGGGACGTGGCCTTCCCGCGCTTAAACCGCCTCACCTGGTGGATTTACCTTACGGGCGCAGCCATAGTCCTTGCCTCCATCTTCCTTAACAACGTTAACCCCCCCGACACGGGCTGGACTTTCTATGTCCCTTACAGCATCAGGTCGCAGACCAATGTCTCGCTTGCGGCGCTTGGCGTCTTCGTGCTGGGGTTTACCTCCATACTAACCGGCCTCAATTTCGTCACGACTATCCATACGATGAGGGCGCGGGGGATGACGTGGTTCCGCCTCCCTCTTTTCGCCTGGACGCTCTACGCCACCGGATGGGTCCAAATGCTTGCAACTCCCGTGCTCGCCATCACCCTTCTGCTCGTAGTCCTCGGAAGGAATTTCGGCATCGGGTTATTCAACCCGGCAAGGGGCGGCGACCCCATCATGTACGAGCACAGTTTCTGGACTTACTCGCACCCGGCCGTCTATATAATGGTCCTGCCGGCGATGGGGATAATCAGCGAGGTGATCCCGGTTTTCGCCAGGAAGGCGATTTTCGGATACAAGTTCATTGTTTTTGCGGCCCTGGCCATAGCCGGCGTTGGTTACGCGGTATGGGGACACCACATGTTCGTAAGCGGGATGAGCGACAACGCAAGGGTGGTTTTTTCCTTTCTCACCTTCCTTGTGGCGGTGCCCACCGGGGTAAAGGTCTTCAACTGGGTGGCCACCCTGTACAAAGGCTCGATCCGGATGGACGTCCCGCTTTATTGGGCGGTCACGTTCATCTTCCTTTTTTCGATAGGCGGGCTGTCGGGCCTCATCATGGGGGCGCTCGCGCCGAATATAGACGTCCACGGCACGTATTTTATCGCGGCCCACATCCATTACGTCGTATTCGGGAGCGTCGGTCCGGCGATATTCGCAGGGCTGCACTATTGGTTCCCGAAGATGTTCGGGAAGATGTACAACCAACGGAGGGCGAAACTGGGCTGGTTGATATTCTTCATCGGGTTCAACGTGCTTTACTTCCCGATGTTCATACTCGGGTTGAAGGGCATGCCGAGGAGGTGGTTTGACTATCCGCCAAGGTTTCATACCGGCCAGGTCATAGCCACGGTGGGCTCATGGATACTCGCGGCGGGCCTCATCATCATATTCGGCAACCTGATTGGCGCGCTTTTCAAAGGAGAGAAAGCCCCCGCGGACCCGTGGGGCGGCAGGACGCTTGAATGGCAGACGTCGTCACCGCCGCCTGCGGAGAACTTTTCCGGGGCCCTGCCCGTAATGGAAGAAGCCGGGTATGGGGCGGAGGAGGCTTGATGGCGGTCCGGGCGGAGGCAGGCCAAAAGGCCGTGACAGCCAGATACGGGATGTGGTTTTTCCTTTACACGGAATTTATTTTGTTCGGCATGTTGTTTCTGCTTTACTCGGTCTTTCGCTACAGGTTCCCGGCCGATTTCCACGCCGGAGCCATGGAGGAAAATATCCTGACCGGCTCCGTCAACACGGCCGTCCTGCTTACAAGCAGCCTGACCATGGCGCTTGCGATTTCCGCCGTCAAGAAGGGCAATAACCGGCTTTCCGCGGGGCTTCAGCTCCTGACAATGGCGCTGGGGATAGGTTTCCTCTGCATAAAAGCCTATGAGTGGTACGTAAAAATAGTGAAGGGGTTATATCCCGGCTCCCCCGTTCTCCTGAAGATGCATCCGGGGGAAATCATTTACTTCGGCCTCTATTACACCATGACGGGACTTCACGGGCTTCATCTCTTTGCGGGGGTGGCAGTGACCGCTTACATGTTTTATTTCACGATCAAGGGGCGTATTAGCGCGGACAATTGCGCAAGGCTGGAAAACACCGGCCTTTACTGGCATTTCGTGGACATGGTATGGATGTTTCTTTTCCCGCTTTTTTACCTGATAACATAAGAACCGCCGGAGGAACGATGTCTGAACGGAAGGAAAACGAAATACCCATAGTAAGCTACAGGACCTTTTTTTATATCTGGATCGCTCTCCTTGTCCTGCTTGCGATCACGGTGGCCGTGGCCGTTATGAACGCGGCCCATGCGTTGGGCCTGAACCTCCTGATAGCCTTCCTCATGGCCTGGCTCGACCTGTTTTTCTTCATGAACCTGAGGCATGAGCGTCTTTTCCTGAAAATAATAATCCTCCTTCCCATATTCGCATATATTTCAATAATAGTGCTCACATACTCCGATGCCTTTTACAGGATGGCGGGATGACGCCCTTTCACTGGGTCTCGAACACGGCCGGATTGATAGGCGGCCCGCTTTTAATCATAACGGCGGCCTGCGTCCTTCTTTTCCTGGGGGTCATCGGTGTGATGCTCGGCTTCCTGATAAGATACAACGCGAAGAGGAACCCCACGGCCACGCCCACCCGGGAGAACACTGCCCTGGAGATAATCTGGACGGTCATCCCGCTTGCGCTCGTCCTCTGGATGTTTTATGTCGGGTGGATGAATTTCGGCAGGCTTCGAAATCCCCCCAAGGGCGCGATGGCCGTAAACGTGCTGGGCAGACAGTGGTCCTGGAGTTTCACATACGCCAACGGCAGGCAGAGCGATAAACTGAGGGTGCCGCTTGGAAAGGCCGTCAAGCTCATAATGACTTCCTCCGACGTCATACACAGCTTCTCTGTCCCGGCCTTCAAGCT
>JAJYGJ010000189.1 GCA_021790695.1 Nitrospirota bacterium
TGTCTATCTCGCCCCTGGCCTCCGTTTGTATCTTCTGCTGCACCGTCAGAAGCTCTATCTCCCTGGCCAGGATTTCGCTTATCTTCTTGAGGCGGCTGATGGGCTCCGTTATCTCCAGGACCTCCTGGGCGCTCTCGGTCTTGAGCCCCAGGTTCGAGGCTATCAGGTCGGCAAGCCTGCCGGGCTCGTCCAGGCCCTCTATCACAACCAGGACGTCGGGGATTATGTTTTTGCCCAGGCTGACCGCCTTGTCGAACTGCTCCTTGACGTTCCTGATGAGCGCTTCCACCTCTATGGTAAGCTCGCCCGCCGCGGCCTCCTTGATCTTCTCGATCCTGGCCTTGTAAAAGGGCTCGGTCTGGATGAATTCCTGCGCGCTGGCCTTGGCGACTCCCTGCACGAGTATCTTCACCCTGCCGTCCGGCAGCTTGAGCATCCGCATGATAAGCCCGACGGTGCCCACGCTGTAAAGATCGGCTGGCGACGGCGTCTCCACGCCCACGTCCTTTTGGGTAAGCAGCAGCACCATCCGGTTTCCCGCAAGCGCGTTTTCGATGGCGCTTATCGATATCTGTCTGCCCACGAAAAGCGGGATTATCATGTAAGGGAACACGACAATGTCCCTGATGGGCAGCACGGAAAGCTCCCCCGGGACCTCGGGGTCCTTTACCTGGAGCTTGGTGGCGTCCTCCATCCCGGCTTCGTTATTTTCCATCCCGCTCTTTTTCAATCTGGAATATCCGCTCCTTCGTTTTCATGCGCGTTAAATACCGTCCGGCCAAGGGGAAAAAACCTGTCCGTCAGGAGTGCGCTCGGATGAAAGTTACTTGGATTCGGGCTCCTCGCTGCCGCTTTTAGTCAAATACCCGCTCAGATCGACCACCTTGAGAGCGCTGTTGCCGGTGTGCTGGCCGGAACGGCGCCGGTGGTCCGGCCCGGAGAAAGAAAACTCATCCTTCATCAGCCCGGCCAGGAATTCCCTGAAACCCGCGCTGAGCACCTTGTCTTTCAACGCAAGCTCCACGGTAGCCTGGAGAAACCCCAGTTTGTCGCCCGCATCATAGCGCTTGCCCTTGAACAGGTACCCGAAGACCGGCCTGCGGGCGGCAAGCCTGTTAAGGGCGTCTGTCAACTGCACCTCCCCGCCCTTGCCGGCGGGAAGAGTTTCGAGTATATCAAAAATGTCCGGCGTAAGTATATATCTGCCTATGATGGCAAACCTGGACGGGGCCTCGCTGGCCTTGGGCTTTTCCACAAGGCGCTCTATCCTGTAAATGCCGCCGCCTTCGTCGCTGCCGTCTATGATCCCGTATTTCTCGACGTCCTCCTCGGAGACACTCTCGACGGCCACCACCGGGGCCTGCCTCTCCGTCGATATCCTTATCATATCGGCCAGGAGACTGCTGTCCGGGTCTATGACGTCGTCGCTCAAAAGCACGGCGAAGGGTTCGTCCTTGACGAAGGGTTTCGCGCAGAGTATGGCATGGCCGAGCCCCAAAGGCGCCCTCTGCCTTATATAGGCGAAGTCTATGTGATTGAGCTTGCGGACCATCTCCAGCAATTCCTTCTTGCCCTTTTTCGTCAGCGCGTCCTCAAGCTCGTAGGCGGAATCGAAATGGTCTTCAATGGCGCGCTTCTGCTTTCCGGTGATTATGAGCAGTTCCTCTATCCCGCAGTTCCTGGCCTCTTCGACTGCATACTGGATAAGCGGTTTATCGACCAGCGGAAGCATCTCTTTCGGAGACGCCTTCGTGGCGGGCAAAAACCTGGTGCCCAGCCCGGCAGCCGGGAACACGGCCTTTTTTACCGTCTGCAATTTCATCTTCACCCCCGGATACTTAGACCCATCTCAAAATCGCTGTCAATTTCGAGATGGGTTCTTTCGTTTTCACCTTTTTATTGGCCGACATTTCCCTCCATTCTACCATAAAACAAATGCGCGACAATTTTATGGCCAACCTGTTGTTTCAAAAGAAAAACCATTCAAGTATAATAATCGCCAAAACACTCACCAGAACGAAAGGAGGGCTGGTCCGGACCCATGATCGTTAAAAAAACCGTTTACTTCGAAAAGCCCGGCCGCGAGAATACGGCCGATTGCGTGGAGGTGCTGAAAGAGGCGGTAAAGACCGGGGGATATAAACACATAGTGCTTGCCACCACCACGGGCGAGACGGCCCTGGCCGTGGGCGAGGCGCTCCGCGAAGACCGGGGGGTGAACGTGGTCGCGGTGACGCACTCGATGGGTTTCAAGGAACCCAACCAGACGTCCGTCAGCAGGGAGGCGAGGCGGAAAATGGAGACGCTGGGGATAAAGACCTTCACCGGTCCGATGCTCACCCACTCGCTTGAAACGTCCCTGAACCACAAGTTCGGCGGCGTCTATCCGACGATGATAATAGCCCAGTCCCTGAAACGTTTCGGCGAGGGCTCGAAGGTTGCCTGCGAGATAGTGATGATGGCGGCCGACGCCGGGCTGATACCCGAGGGCGAAGAGGTCCTCGCGGTCGCCGGTACGGCGAGGGGGGCCGATACGGTGCTGCTGGTCAGGGCCGCCGCATCAAAGAGGTTCCTGGACCTGAGGGTGCTCGAGGTGCTGGCGAAGCCGAGGGTATAAGCGGGCTCCAAGGCGGCTTTGCCCGGGCGGTGACAGAAGGGGCGGCCCGCCCCGCGCGGCGATAAAAACTTTTCCAGACGCCCGGTTCCGGGGACCTCAGAGCTTCCCGTTAAGGGCCTTTTTGATCCCCTTTGCGGCCTGCCTTATCCTGTGCTCGTTTTCAACGAGGGCGAACCTCACGAATCCCTCTCCACCCTCGCCGAATCCGATCCCCGGCGAGACGGCTACCCCCGCTTCCTTTATCAGGAACTTGCAGAACTCGAGCGAGCCCATCTGCCTGAACGGCTCCGGGATCGCGGCCCAGACGAACATCGTGGCCTTCGGCGGCTCGATGTCCCAGCCCGCGGCCCTCATGCTCTTTATGAGGACGTCCCTTCTGCCCTGATACATCTTCCTGTTTTTTTCAACACAGTCCTGGGGGCCGCGGAAGGCCACGATGCTTGCGATCTGTATCGGCTGGAACATGCCGTAATCCAGGTAGCTTTTTATCTTTATGAGGGCGCCCACCAGGTCCCGGTTTCCGGAGCAGAAACCCACCCTCCAGCCCGCCATCGAATAGCTCTTCGTCATCGAGAAAAACTCGACCGCCACGTCCTTCGCCCCTTTGGCCTCGAGAATGCTCGGGGCCTTGTAGTCGTCGAATACCAGGTCGGCATAGGCGAGATCGTTGACCACTATAAGGCTGTTGTCCCTTGCGAAATCCACGAGGTCCTGGAAAAACCCGGCCCCCTCGACTACCGCCGTGGTCGGGTTATGGGGGAAGTTGACGATGAGCATCTTCGGGCGGGGCCATGTGCGCTTGTACGCCTTTTCTATCTCCGCCATGAAATCCAGTCCCTGCCCCACCGGCACGCTCGTGGTCTCCCCGCCCGCGATGATGACGCTGTAGGGATGAATGGGATAGGCCGGCGAGGGCACCATGACGACGTCGCCGGGCTGGATGGTCGCCAGCACGAAATGGGAAAGCCCCTCCTTGGAGCCTATCGTGGCCACCGTCTCGGTCTCCGGGTCCAGGTCCACGTCATAGCGCCTCTTGTACCACTCGGTCAGGGCGGCCCTGAGCTGGGTAATCCCCTTCGAGGCCGAGTACCTGTGGTTTTTCGGGTTTTTTGCGGCCTCGCAGAGTTTTTCTATGACATGTCCCGGAGAGGGCATGTCGGGGTTGCCCATGCCCAGGTCTATTATGTCCTCACCGCGCTTCCTGGCCTCCATCTTCAGGTTGTTCACCGTCGCGAAAACATAGGGTGGGAGCCTCTTTATCCTGCCGAATTCATACATCCCGGTAATATTCCTCCGCATTCATTGAACTTCTTACAAGGGGGCCCGATGCGACCGACCTGAAACCCATCGCCAGTGCGGCCGTTTTAAGCTCCACAAACCGCTCCGGCCTGACATACTCCGAAACGGGAAGGCTCCGCCGCGAGGGCCGGAGATATTGGCCTATTGTGAGCATCCTGCATCCGCCCGCCCTGAGGTCCCGCATTACCGCCGCCACTTCCTCCGTTTTTTCGCCAAGGCCGAGCATGAAACCGGATTTCACGGGAATGCCGCTTTCGGACGCCCACCCCAGAACGGACAGGCTCCTTTTGTAGTCCGCCTGGGGGCGCACCGCGGGGTAAAGTCCGGGCACCGTCTCAACGTTATGATTAAAGACGTCCGGCCCGGCGGAAAGGACCGTCTCAAGCGCCGTCCGGCTGCCTCCGAAATCCGGGGTGAGCACCTCCACCCTTGCCCCCGGAATCCCGCTTTTTACCGCCCTTATGCAATCCGCGAAATGCCCTGCCCCGCCGTCTTCAAGGTCGTCCCTCGTCACCGAGGTTATGACCACGTACCGGAGCCCCATCGCCCTGGCCGCGGCCGCGAGCCTTTCGGGTTCATCCCCCGAAAGGGGTCCCAACCCGGAGGGTCCTGACCCGACCGGCCCCGTCCCGCCGGAATCCATCGCGGACCGTACGGAGCAGAAACCGCAATTCCTGGTGCATACCGGGCCCATTATCAGGAAGGCAGCCCCCGAGCGCGAAAAACATGCCGCCTTGTTCGGGCACCTGGCCTCCTCGCAGACCGTGTGTATTCCGCTTTTTCGAAGGAACTTCTTCAGCTCCAGGACGCCGGCGCCCAGGCCACCAATGGCGGGGCCACCAATGGCAGGGGGTTGGGCCTTTACCCAGTCAGGCAGCCTCATGATCAGCTTGATCTTCCCTGCTGCAAGGGGACTGGTCCCCCGCAGGGAATCTAATGTGAGGATTTTTAATTTTCATCATATTCGCTCGCTTGACCCTGCGTATCGCGGGACAAGTCCCGCGTGGGCAGGGAATAACGCTCTCGATCCATTTAACAATAATTCAAATTTTGAGGGCTTGTCAAATGCGCGGAATGTGGGGAACCTTATCGCGGCACGGGTTGCCGCGCGGCCTGCCGCCTGCCGGGACGGGCGGAATTATGGGCGGACCTTCCGCCCTGGAAGTAGCTTATGCTGATCCTGTAGGATACGCTGGCATGGCCTTCCTCGGCGCCATGGCAGGAGAGAAAGCCCTTTCCGGTCCGCTTGCCGTCCCCGACAAGCCCCTTGATCACGGGAGACAGATCGAAGCCGCCGTTTTCACATCCCTTCGCCATGCACCTCATGTTGAAATACGCGTAGCCGGAGGGATAGAAATTCACGGTCCGTTCCATAAAGACGGAGCCCGGCCTCCTCTGATAATAAGTCATGTGTATGACGATGCCGGAGACCCTTGGGAAGCGGTCGCATATACGGCCGGCGTCAAGCATGTTTTTTTTGTTCAGCTCCATCTTTGCCAGGTGATTCAGCTTTGCCGCCATGTGGAACCCCCCAAAGAAAATTTTCCCTGGACCGCCCCTCATCGGGCGGATGGGTTTTTTGTCTGGTTGTTTCCGCTTTACCCCGTAGTACGGGGGATTTCATTTGGGTTTTCCCCCGGGGTTCCCGCTTGCGGGGATTTTATTCAGGTCCCCGCAAGCGGGAGGGGGTGGCATTTTACGTTATTGCTTGACCACGTTTACTGCCTTGGGGCCTTTGGGACTGCTTTCGACTTCGAACGTCACTGCGTCGCCTTCAACAAGCGTCTTGAAACCGTTGCTCTTTATAGAGGAGTAGTGAACGAAATAGTCTCTGCCGTCCTTGCTCGTAATGAAGCCAAAACCCTTGGACTCATTGAACCACTTCACTGTTCCTTCAGCCATTTTCTGAAACCTCCTTTCCATTTGCGGATTAAAGCTTCAGAAATGGCTGTTGCAGGAGGAAAGGCACTGAAAGCAAAAACACTTTGTTTCTTGTCCCTTTGATAAAACCGGCTTACCATTTGAAAACTGAAACTCCATTTCCATTATTGCATTTGCGGGGGGCAATGTCAAACAGGTTAAAAAACGGTAGTGTCTCAGTTTGCTTTGCCGGGCTACGGCGGCAAACGTCCCCCCCCTCCCATGAATGGGTATATCCGTTTGTCCCTGGAGCCCATTTACCTGCCCGCCTTATTCATTCGGGGTGGCCGTTCCGGGCGTAACCCAAAAGGTCCGTTTAGCCGGTTGGAAGAGCGATCACCCCGGTTTTTCAGACGCGCCGTCTCTCGTCCGTCGGCCTTTTCCCTCATTACATAAGAGCGGGCGGATACAAACGCCCGGACAATATTGGCTGTCCCTTGAAGAAGGGAGCAGGCGGACGGATACGCAGCGCCGCATCCTGCCAGCCCTTTTGCGCTTCGCCCTTGAAGACGATTCAACTGATCCTCTGGGGATACGGCCGGAATCCCGCCTTGGCGGGAAATGAAAGGGGCGGGCAGATACACGCCCCGTGGATTAACCGAACTGTACCACTACCGAAAAAAACAAAAGGCAGTGCGCTTGCGCGCGGATTTTTGTCATAATAAAAAACACTCATGAAGAGCATTGGCGAATCGGAATACGACGTCATCGTAATAGGCGCGGGGCACGCCGGATGCGAGGCCGCCCTGGCTGCCGCGCGCATGGGGATGAGGACATGCCTCTTCACGCTCAACCTGGACACGATCGCGCACATGTCGTGCAATCCGGCCGTGGGCGGCCTTGCCAAGGGCCACCTGGTCAGGGAGATAGACGCCCTGGGCGGCGAGATGGGCCTGGCCTCCGATGCCGCCTGCATCCAGAGCCGCGTACTGAACCGCTCCAAGGGGCCGGCGGTCTGGTCCCTCAGGCACCAGTCCGACAGGGTCCTCTACCGGCTCCGGATGCGCCGGGCGGTGGAGACCGCCCCCGGGCTGGACATAAAACAGGCGATGGTGGAAAAACTGGCCGTGGAGGACGGTTTTGCGCGGGGCGTTTTAACGGACTTAAACGCCTTTTACAAGGCGAAGGCGGTAATCGTCACCACGGGGACTTTCCTGAGGGGCCTTATACATATAGGGATGGATACCCGGGAGGCCGGAAGGGCCGGTGAATTTCCCTCCGTCGGGCTTTCGGCCTCGCTGAAGGAACTGGGGTTTCAGATGGGCAGGTTCAAGACCGGCACGCCGCCCAGGCTCGACGGAAGAAGCATCGATTTTTCCGCCGTCGAGGCGCAGCCGGGCGAAGACCCGCCGGTCGCCTTCTCCTCAAGGGGAGGTGGGATCAAAAACCCTCAGCTCCCCTGTTTTCTCACTTACACGAACGAAGAGACAAGGCGCATAATCCTTGATAACCTCGGCCGCTCCCCGCTTTACTCCGGAAAGATAAAAGGCACGGGCCCGCGCTATTGCCCTTC
>JAJYGJ010000222.1 GCA_021790695.1 Nitrospirota bacterium
CTTTTTCCCACGGCGAAAACAACGTCCGGCCGGGTGATCGTGGGCGTTGACATAGGGCACAAAAATGTAAATTTGGTGAAAGCGGCCAAATCCCACGGCAGATGGGAAATTCCGGATTGGAGGAGCATCCCGATCCCCGGGGATATCGGCAGGGGATCGGACGAGTTCGATGATTTCCTCAGGCGGGAGGTGTCTGCCTTTTGCGGACATGCCGGCAAAACCGAAATATGGGCCGTCATGTCCTCGGCCCAGGCCCATGTGCAGCTCGTCCGCATCCCGAAGGTCTCCGGCGAGCATTTCGAGGCGGCCGTCCAGTGGGGCCTGAAAAAAGAGATCGCCTTCGAGGAAAAAGATTATTCCTTCGGCTACGAAATGCAGGGGGAAGTTATCGAGGGGGACGTCAAAAAAAATAATGTCATGTGCTATTTCGCCCCCGTCCGGGAGATAGAAAGGGCCAAAAATCTCTTCAGCAGGATCGGAGCGCCGCTCACGGGCGTGTCGATTGTCCCTTTTGCGGTACAGAATATTTTCATGAATTATGCGGCGGCGCAACGGGGAAAAAATGTCGCGTGCCTGTTTATCGGCAACGACTTTTCGCGCATTGACCTGTACACCGGCGGAAAACTGGCGCTCTCCAGGGACATCAAAACGGGCGTCAACAGCATGATCGAGATGCTGATGGAAGAAGTGAAAGGCCGGGGTTTTTCCAATGATTTGCCGGGGGACGGGGGTCGCGCGCTTTCGAACGAGGAAGCGCGGAAAATCCTTCTTGCCTTCTCCCGGGACGGCAATGAACCCATCCCGCCGGCAAACGGCTCCGGGCTCGGCCGGGCGGAGGCCGGCGGCATCGTCGCCCCCGTAATAGAAAGGATC
Organism: Nitrospirota bacterium; assembly: GCA_021790695.1. Classification (GTDB taxonomy): domain Bacteria; phylum Nitrospirota; class Thermodesulfovibrionia; order Thermodesulfovibrionales; family JdFR-88; genus JAJYGJ01. The sequence goes on from JAJYGJ010000222.1 coordinate 874, forward strand.
ACGCGCCAGATCGAGAGGACCTTCAAGCACTTCGAGGGGACGCAGGGGCGCGGCAAGATCGACAAGTTGTTCATTTCAAGCGTAATGCCCTGCAAGGCAATATGCGGTTATTTCAGCGAGCAACTGGGCATCGGGTGCGCCGTTTTCGACCCCCTTGGGCAGGCGCTTGAGGCCTGCAGCCCTGATGAACGTATTGCGCTCGTTCCCGCTTTCGGCATGGCGCTCTCGGACGCCCATACGCCCAATTTCATCCTCTCCTACAAGGAAATAAAAAGACGGGCGTATATCGCCAGGGTGAACCGGGTGATCCTGGCGGCCATGGCCGCCTCCCTGCTTGTCTGCTCGGCCCTGACCGCATACGAATGGCACGGCGCCTCCCGGAAAAAGGCCGAACTGGCCGCGCTTGAAAGGCAGCTTCAAACGTTCTCCCCGGTAAGCAAGGGGGCGGTCCTCAAGATGGCGGACGAGGCGGGGCAAAAGGCGCGGCAATACGCCGGACAATGCAGGAGAGAAAGGGCCCTGGCCCTGATCGGGGAGATATCCCGGCTCACGCCGGCATCCGTGAGCTTAAGCAGCCTTAACGCCGATCTGGCGGAAAATGCATTGAACACAAACGCAGGCGCCGGGCAAAAAGAAAACGGAAACGCGGTCATAAGCGGGGCCATCAGCGGCGATGCCAATATGCTGGAGGCGATGTTCGCCATGTATGTCATGAGGCTAAGGTCCTCGCCGCTTTTCTCCGGTGTGAGCGTTTCGTCAACCAGGATCGAGCGCGACGGGCACGGCGCATCCCTTGCTTTTACGCTGGCCCTGAAAATGGGGCGCAAATGAATAAAATCGCCGGGGCGGTCCCCATCCCGAAGGAGTGCATGTCCAAGCTGGTTATCAGCCTGGCCGCCATAGCCGTCTTTGTCCTGGCCGCCGTTGTCCCGGGCCGTCTGGCCGTGAAGCGCCTGGACAGGAAGATCAGCGCGGCGCGCATGGAGCTTGATGAAGGCAGGAGCCTGCTGCCCCTTTATGAAACCCTGAAAAGGGCCTCCGATGATCCGCCGGGAAAATCCGCGGGTCCGTCAGTAAAATCAACGCCGGGCGATATCCCTGCCATATCTGCGGAGGCCGGACCCGGGCCGGGCGGTTTTGGCCGGGCCCTCCTGGAGATAGGGGACATCTCCGCGAAATCGGCGTTGCGGACCGTGGACGTCAGCATGGATTTAAACGATCTGCCCGGAAAGGGCGTCAAAAAGGCCGGGCCGGTTGCGGTGGATATGACCCTCGAGGGCGGCTTCTCAAACTTCAGGCAGTTCCTGGTCGGCCTCTGCGCGCTTCCATACCTGGACAATATCGAATATCTTTCGATTGCACCCGCGCCGCATGGAGGAGTGCTTGACTTCAAGACAAAAATCGCGCTCAGGACGGGTTGAAAGGAGGGGCGGTGGATAAATCGAATAAAAGACAGACCATAATAGTGGCGGCCGCAATCGCCGTGTCCTTATACGGCCTGTTCAACCTGGGCTTTTCGTCCTCGAACGCGGGGCGCGCGCCAAGCCTTCCGGATGCGCAGGCGCAGGCCGCCGAAGTAAAGGCGTTTGCCGCGCGGGCATACGCGGAAATCCTCAAGGCGCAGCCCTCCGCATTTGACGTCTACGTGATAAAACAGGCCGGAAGGGCCTGGGGGCGGGACCCTTTCTCCGGGAACATCTTTACGGGAAGCGGGACGGCCGGCGAACCCGGTCCGCATCCCCTTTTTGTGTATAACGGCTACGTGACAAGGGGCGGCCGGAAGGTCGCGGTCATCGATAACAGGGAGTACCTGGCCGGCCAGCAACTGGAAAAAAAGGGTTTTTTTCTGAAAGCGATATCGCCCTCCGGGGTCCTGATAGAAAACGACAGAGGGGAGGCGGAATTTGAGATCCCGATATCAAGGTTCAGGTAAAGGGCGGATTCCGGGAGAATGAGGGGTTTTCCGCGGCTGCCGCACGGTCGGGCAGGGGCATCATTACTGATTATTTCCATTTTTTTCACCGCGCTCGCAGGGTGTGCCGGCGGCAACCGGGCGGTCAAGCCTTCTTTCCGGGAGATGGAGCACTGGGAAAAACTCGCGAAGATATCCCGGGGCTATTCACCGTCGCCGATCGAGAGCAATAGCAGCAGCAGCAATATCGTTGCGGTCTGGGTCAACGGTCAGGTGTCCGCGGTGCGTAGCAAACCGCGTCGCACGCAAAAGATAAGCCTCCAGTTGCACAACGCGGACGTGAAAGCCATATTGCGCGCAATGGCCCTGTCCAGGGACGTCAACCTCCTTGTCCCGGATGACATCAACGGGACCGCAAGCATTGATTTCAACGAGGTGCCGTGGGACCAGGCGTTTCTAAGCCTCCTCAAATCCTACGGCCTTGCATATGCCTGGCAGGGCGATGTCCTCCGGGTGCTTTCCCTGAAAGACATGCAACAGGACCTCGCGGCCGAGGCGCTCAAAATGAAGCTGGAGGCGGCAAGCCCGCTTGCCACCATCGTCGTGCCGGTCCACTATGCCGACGCCAAGGCCCTCGGCTCAAACCTCCGGAAATTGCTGGAGGCCGGGGAGACAAAAACAACAAAAACCCGAAGCTCGGTGCTCGTGGACGACTACAGCAACTCGCTCATCATCCAGGCCGCGCCGGACGAAGCAGGAGAAATGCTCTCCGTAATAAGAAAGATCGACAGGCCGGCCGAGCAGGTGCTTATACGCGCCAATATCGTCGAAACCACCCTGGAAGAGGCGCGGGCCCTCGGCATCCAGTGGGGCGGCATCATGCAGACAAACGCCAACGGCAACAACAAGGTGTGGATAACGCCGGGAGGTTCGGCCGGCACCCTGACAACAGGCAGCTCGGGCTCCTCCAGCGGAGGCGGCACCATAACCCCCTCCTATACCCCCGCGTCGGGCGCCACGGGGATAAGCCAGCAGGGTTTCGGCGTCAATTTTCCCGTATCGCCGGCCACGATATTAAGCAAGGGCGTCGGGTCCCTGGGGCTCCTTTACGGCAGTCTCTCCGGCAACATCCTCGACATGCAGTTGCAGGCGCTCCAGACGGAAGGCAACGTCAAAATCATATCGAGCCCTTCCATTACCACGCTCGACAACCAGCAGGCGTTCACCGAGAGCGGCACCAGGGTGCCCTATGTGACGTACACGTTCTCCGGGTCGTCAACCACGCCGACGGTAAACTTTGTCAATGCCGTCCTCAAGCTCGAGATCACCCCCCATATCATCGGCGGCACCAACCTGAAGATGACCATCGACGTCATGAAGGACGACGTCGATACTTCGCGCGAGGTGCAGGGGAACCCTTTCATTCTCTCAAAGCAGACCCAGACGACGCTGATTGTGAGAAACGGCGAGACCATTGTCATATCCGGGCTGACCAGCCAGAACATCACGTCCTCGGAAAGCGGGGTGCCGGTCCTGAGGGACATCCCCGTCCTGGGATGGCTTTTCAAGGGGGAAAGCCGGGACAACCAGATGAACCAGGTGCTTATATTCATTACCCCGTATATCCTGCCAAGGATGACCGCGTCGTCCGCCGCGCAGCCTGAAATGAAAAACGCCGGGGGGGGAGCGTTAAAAATAAAAAGCGGCGCGCCGGCGAAGGCGGGTATGCCCGAGGCGCCGCGCCGCCCACCGTCAGGTAGCGGCCCATGATTTCAAGGAAGCGGCTGGGGGAGATGCTGACCGACAGCGGGCTGCTGACCGCGGCGCAGCTTGAAGCGGCCCTGGAGGGCCAGAAAAAATCAGGCCTTAAACTCGGCAAGTACCTCGTACAAAGGGGCATCGTCTCCGAAATGCAGATCGTCGAGACCCTCTGCGGGCAGATGAAGATAAACAGGTACCATCCGGACAACTTCCCGATGGAACCGGGGCTTGCCGATCTCGTCCCTTACGACATTGCCCAGAAATGCCAGGTCGCCCCCCTGCGGAGAAAGGGGCGCCTGCTCAACGTGGCGGCCACGGACCCCCTGGACATAGTGTCGATGGACTCCGTTGAAGACCGGACGGACTGCGAAGTGGAGCCTGTCATCTGCACGGAAATGGAATTGACGAACCTGCACAGGATACTCTATCCGGCACAGTTGGGGCTTGGCGGGATCGTGGCCGGCATGGAAGGGGAAGACGGGCCCGACTTTGAAAAGGCGGAAGACGCCCCGGGGGACATCCAGCTTGTGGCGTCGCAGGACATGGGCAATGCCCCCGCCGTCATACGGCTTGTGAACTCCATATTCTCCAACGCCATCCAGGAGCGGGCAAGCGATGTCCACATAAGCCCGCAGCAAAGCGGCGTGCAGGTGCGCTTCAGGATCGACGGGAAGCTCCACGGCATGCCCGCGCCCCCGAAATCGATGTTCCTGCCCGCGGCGGCGCGCATCAAGATCCTGGCCGGCATGGACATAACCCAGTCCAGGGTGCCGCAGGACGGCCGCTTCACGCTCCGCATGGGCGGCAGGCTCATAAACGTGAGGGCATCGACCGTCCCCACGCTGCACGGCGAAAACGTCGTGCTGAGGCTGCTCGACACCAGCTCCGGCATCCTGACCCTGGACAGGCTCGGCATGTCGGGGGCTGACGCGGAAAAGATAAGGGGCATGATCCACAAACCATACGGGATGATCCTCAGCACCGGCCCGACCGGCAGCGGGAAAACGAGCAGCCTGTACGCCATCCTCCGGGAGATCGACACCCCGGAGGCGCATATCATAACCCTTGAGGACCCGGTCGAGTACAAGATCGAAAGCATCCGCCAGATACAGCTCAATGCAAGGGCCGGCATGACGTTCGCAAGCGGCCTGAGGGCGGTCCTCCGCCAGGACCCCGACGTGATCATGGTCGGGGAGATCAGGGATGCCGAGACCGCAGGCATCGCGGCCAGGGCGGCCCAGACAGGGCACAGGCTCCTCTCCACCATGCACACCAATGACGCCTCCGGGGCGGTCTCCAGGCTTATCGACATGGGCATAGAGCCGTATCTTGTCTCCTCGATCCTCCTCGTCTCTTTCGCCCAAAGGCTCATAAGGACGATCTGCCCTTACTGCAAGGAGCCGCACACCCCGCCCGAAAAGGCCCTCGCCTCCTGGGGGCTGGAGGGAAAGGAGGGCGCGGTCTTCATGCGCGGGCGCGGCTGCCAGCAGTGCATGCAGACGGGTTTTAGCGGCAGGACCGGCATCTTCGAGGTGCTGGTAAACGATGAGGACATTCAGGAGATGATATTGGGGAAGGCCCCGGCCCAGGAGATAACCCGCCAGGCGGTCTCGTCCGGCAGAATGAGGACCCTGAGGCAGGACGCGGCGGACAAGGTCGCCGCGGGCATCACCACTTTGGAGGAGGCCCAGGCGACCGTGATGTCGTAAGGGAAAAAATGAACTGGTCCTATCAGGCGATAGAAGGCTCCGGCAAGGTGGTGGCGGGGACGATTGAGGCGGGTTCCGTGCGGGCGGCCGAGGAGGCCATCGCCTCGGGCGGGCTGATACCTGTGGAAGTCCGGCCGGCAAAGGCGAAAGAGGCATCCGCCGCCTCTTCCGGAATAGGCGCGCGGATGTTCGCCCGAAAAGTGAAGACGCGCGAGCTGATACTCTTTTCAAAACAGTTCCGCTCGATGTTCCGCGCGGGCATACCCATTTTGCGCCTGCTGGATGTGATCGGGATGCAGGCCGAAAACCCGGCGCTCAAAAAAGCGGCCTCCGCGATGCGGGAGGACGTCACCCGGGGCCTGTCGCTCAAGGAGGCCCTGGAGAGGCATCCCGCCGTCTTTTCCCCCCTCTATTGCAACATGATAGGCGCCGGGGAGGCAAGCGGCAAAATCCCCGAAGTCCTGGACAGGCTTACGTACATGCTGGAGCACGAAGACAGGGTGAAATCGGACATCCGCTCCGCGATGCAGTATCCGGTGACCGTCGTCATCGCCCTCACGGGCGCCTTTTTCTTCCTCCTCGCCTTTGTGATCCCGAAGTTCGCCTTGGTGTATTCAAAGGAGCGCATCCAGCTTCCGCTTCCCACCCGGATAGCCATCGGGTTGCACGGCGTCCTCGCGGGGCACTGGGAGATCATGCTGCTTTCCGCCTGCTGCCTCATAATCGGCCTCAGGACATACATGAGGACCGAGGGGGGCAGGTTCGTCAAGGACTCCTTTCTGCTTCGCCTGCCGGTCTTCGGCCCGTTATTTATCAAGGCCGCGATTTCCCGGTTTTCGAGCATCCTTGAGATGCTGCTTACAAGCGGGGTGTCCGTGATCAACGCCATGACGATCCTTTCCGGGACGATCGGCAATTCGGCCGTCTCCCGGGCCTTCGATTCCATAAAGGGGCAGATGATGGAGGGCAAGGGCATAGCCGGACCGCTTTCGGAGGCGAAATTCTTCACCCCCATGGTGGTGAGCATGATAGCCATCGGAGAGGAATCGGGCGACCTGGA
>JAJYGJ010000034.1 GCA_021790695.1 Nitrospirota bacterium
GGCCATGAAGGAGGCGGCGCAGCTGACCGACGAATTCATAAGCGTCGAACATCTCCTTTACGCCATAGCCGCCGAGGGCGGGCCGGGCGCCCAGGCCCTGGCCAGGCAGAATGCCACCCCGGATGCCATACTCGACGCCATGCGCGGGATAAGGGGCGCGCAGAAGGTGACCGACCAGAACCCGGAGGAAAAATACCAGGCCCTCGCCCGCTACAGCCGGGACCTGACGGAACTGGCCGCCAAAGGCAAGCTGGACCCCGTCATCGGCAGGGACGAAGAGATAAGACGTCTCATACAGGTCCTTTCAAGGAGAACGAAAAACAACCCCGTCCTCATAGGCGACCCCGGCGTGGGCAAGACCGCCATAGTGGACGGCCTGGCGCAGCGCGTGGTGCAGGGCGACGTGCCGGAGACCCTGAGGAACAAAAAGGTCGTGGCCCTGGACATGGGCGCGCTTATCGCGGGCGCCAAGTACCGGGGAGAATTCGAGGAGCGGTTAAAGGCCGTGCTCAAGGAAATAGAGAAGGCGGAGGGCAGGGTGGTCCTCTTCATAGACGAGATGCACACCATTGTGGGGGCCGGCGCCGCGGAGGGCGCATTGGACGCTTCCAACATGCTCAAGCCGGCCCTGGCCAGGGGAGACCTGCGATGCATCGGGGCCACCACCGTAAACGAATACCGCAAGCACATAGAGAAAGACCCCGCCCTGGAGAGGCGCTTCCAGCCGATACTCGTCAAGGAACCCGCAGTCGAAGACACGGTCTCCATCCTCCGCGGCCTGAAGGAGCGCTATGAAGTGCACCACGGCGTGAAGATAAAGGACTCCGCCCTCGTGGCGGCCGCCGCCCTTTCCGACCGCTACATCACGGACAGGTTCCTGCCGGACAAGGCGATAGACCTGATTGATGAGGCCGCCTCGAAGCTGCGGATGGAGATTGACAGCATGCCCGTGGAGCTTGACGAGACGGAGAGGAAGATCAGACAGCTCGAAATCGAAAAACAGGGTATGCTCAAGGACGGCTCGCGGGAGGCGAAGGTCCGGCTGGAGGGCATCGGCCGGGAGATCGCGGAGCTTGCCGAACAGAGAAGCAGGCTCCGCTCCCAGTGGATGAGCGAAAAGGAGATAATCGCGAGGCTAAGGCAGATAAAGGAGCAGATGGAGGACAAGCGGCTCGAGGCCGAACGCGCGGAGCGCGAGGGGGACCTGGGGAAGGCCGCGGAGCTTAAATACGGAGCGCTGCCTTCGCTCCAGAAACAACTGGATTCCGAGACAAGGAAACTCGCCAAGGCCCAGGTCAAGAGAAAGATGTTAAAGGAAGTGGTGGACGAGGAGGACGTGGCGCAGATCGTCTCCAAGTGGACCGGCATACCGGTCACGAGGATGCTTGAGACCGAGGTCCAGAAGCTCCTTAAAATGGAGGAGCGCCTGAGAATGAGGGTGGTCGGGCAGGAGGAGGCGATCGCCGCCGTCTCCAATTCCGTGAGAAGGGCGAGGGCCGGCGTGCAGGACCCCAACCGGCCGATCGGCTCCTTCATATTCCTGGGCCCGACGGGCGTGGGCAAGACCGAGCTTGCAAAGGCGCTTGCCGAATTCCTGTTCGACGACGAGGGCGCCATGGTGCGCATAGACATGTCCGAATACCAGGAGAGACACACCGTCTCCCGCCTGATAGGCGCGCCCCCCGGCTACGTGGGCTACGAGGAGGGCGGCCAGCTTACCGAGGCGGTGCGCCGGAAGCCCTATTCCGTCATTCTCTTTGACGAGATAGAAAAGGCCCACCCCGAGGTCTTCAACCTCCTCCTGCAGGTACTGGACGACGGCCGCCTGACGGACGGACACGGCCGCATGGTGGATTTCAGGAACGCGGTGATAATACTCACCTCGAACATCGGCAGCGCGCACATCCAGGAACTGCTCGAGGGGCGAAAGAGGAGGCCGCGAGTCTACTGGGGCCCGCCCGGCGAAAATGAAGAAGAACTGAAAAACAAGATAATGCAGGACCTGAAAACGAACTTCAAGCCGGAGTTCTTAAACAGGATCGACGAGATAATCATCTTCAACCCCCTCACGTCCGGGCTCCTGGCGGAAATCGTGGAGATACAGACGAACAGGATGAAACGCTACCTGCTCGAAAAAGGCATCGACATCGCGCTTTCGGCGCGGGCGAAAGAGAGGCTGGCGGAACTGGGGTTCGATCCGGTCTACGGCGCGCGTCCCCTGAAGCGCGTCATACAGCGGGAGGTCTTAAACCCGCTCGCGATGAAGCTGCTGGAAGGGGCCTTCCAGGAAGGCGACGTCGTGGAAGTGGACGTGGACAAGACGGGCAAGATAGAGCTTCGCCGGGCGGCGGAAAAAGCCGCTGCCGCGCAGGCCGCAAGCTAGGCAGATACAGGACAAAAGCCCCTCCGGAGGGAGGGGCTTTTTTGGGAGACCGGCCTCTAGAAATTGACCCCCACCCCTATCCTGGCCCCATAGATATTGGTCGTGCTGTCAGGCTCGTAGTAGGGGCTGCCCGCCACCGTGACACCATTTTTGGTCACGTTCACCAGGTCGCTGGCCCCGATCGCCCAGTGCTGATAATAAGGGGTCAGAAAGACAAAGACCCTGTCCGCATTCACATACCTTTCATAGATATCATAAGTAATGGGCAGTTGCACAACGACCGCCGGGTTTGATCTCAGCTTGAAGTTGGTCTCGTCCCAGTTTCCCGCCTCGTTTGTTGTCATTCTCATGTTAAACGGTATATCGACCGCGACGTCAGCGCCCGCCGTCCATCTTTCGATCCTACAGACGTAATTAAGGCCTATGGCGGCGAAATACCAGGAATATTTTTCGATATAATCCGGTGAGACGTCCTCTCCCCTCCACCAGACCCTGCGGCCGATCCCCACGTAAGGCGCAAGGGTGCCGGCCTCGACGTTAAGGAGCTTGAATCCGAGGTCTCCTTCATAGAGATCGAACCGTTCAGGGGTGGAAAACTTGGCGGGCGTGCACAATCCGCCGTCGCCGCAGACTGCGCCGTCGTATGTCGCGCCATGCGACCAGGAATAATCCGCGGTGAGCCTGGTCCATAAAATCCCGCTTTCGAACCTGGCCTCAATGTCGAGCCCGTTCAGGTAGCCGTAATCCCGGTCCAGGATATCGCCGGCCGTATCCTTTTCCTCGTAATAGAGATAACTGCCGTCATAGGCCCCCATTATGGTAAAACCCCGGCCGCCCGCCCCCGGGTCCGCCACCGGATTCCCGGGGCCCGGTGAGAACGCATATGCCAAACCCCCGCCCCTTAAAAACAGGATAAAAAACAGGGCCGCCGCAACTGCCATTACCCGCATTACTCTCATCAGGATTTCTCCCCCTGTACGTTTTCCCGGCTCCAACAATTTCGCAAGGGTTTTTCACTCCCTGTCGGTCTTCCGGGTATTCGAAAATATTCCCCGCCGTTTAAGGCCGCGGAGGTGCGCCCGCCGTCCATTTGAGCTTAAGCGACAGCCTCTAAAATCTTAAGCAACGACTCTTGAATTGTCAAAGCATTTCGGTTAAGCTTCATGTGTGGTATAGCGTGTGTGCGGACATCAGGCCGGCGGGGAAACACTCGTATCAACCGCAGTCCTCAAAAGGAGGGTTTTATGAAGATCGACGTAAATGAATACCGCCAAAAGTACCTGAAGCAAGTGGAGGAGCGAATCATGGCGAAAAAAGACACAATCCCCAACTTCACCACGCAGGGCCTTCATGCGGCCATCATGACGGAATTGAACCAGGCCGACGATGAGACGTGGCTTGTCGAGGTCCCGGACGACAAGGAAAAGGCCCTGAAACAAGCCGAAGACCGCATCCTGCACTCGATGGAAGAAAACATCGACCTGGGAGTGGGAAACACCTGGTAGGAAGACCGGTCTTTTAAACAAACATTTTTCATCATCCGGACTGATCGAAAGGGCATCAGACTGGAAAAAGGGCCGGGTGATGGCGGCCAGCCGCCAGCGGCCATCCGCCATCGCCCGGTCGTGTCATCAAAAAACCACGTGTCATCAAAAAACCACATTATTTTCTCACCAGCTTATTTTCCTTCAGTTTGGCCGCTTTGCCTTTTTTCTCCCTGATGAAATAGAGCTTTGCCCGCCTGACATCCCCCTGCCTGACCACCTTGATCTCCTGGATGAAATTGGAATGCAGCGGGAATATCCTTTCCACTCCGACCCCGAAGGATATCTTCCTTACCATGAAGGTCTCTCTGATGCTTCCGCCCTTCCTGGCTATGACGATGCCCTCGAAAGGCTGTATCCTCTCCTTGTCCCCCTCTATGACCTTCATGTAGACGCGGACGGTATCGCCGACGTTAAAAGGGGGGACTTCCCGCTTATACCCCTCTTCCACGCTATTTACCGGGTTCATAATCTTCCTCCTTTATCTTGCCAATAAGTTCCTGGTCTTTCGGGGTAAGCCCCGCCATCCGGAGAAGTTCCGGTCTCTTCCTGAGGGTGCGCCTCAGGGCCTCCTTTCTGCGCCACAGGGCGATCTGCCCGTGATTGCCAGACAGCAGGACCTCCGGCACTCTCATCCCGTTCCATTCGGGCGGCCTCGTGTAATGGGGATAGTCAAGGATACCCCAGGAAAAAGACTCCTCCTTAAGCGAGTCTTCATCTCCAAGCGCCCCCGGCAGAAGCCTCACGACGGCGTCTATTATAACCAAAGCCGGCAGCTCTCCGCCAGTCAGGACATAATCCCCCGTCGATATCTCCTCGTCCACCAGGCTTGCCCTGACCCTCTCATCAATCCCTTCATACCTGCCGCAGATGAACAAAAGCCGCCTTTTTCCCTTTTCACCCGAAAGTTCATCGGCCATCCGCTGCGTAAAGGGTTTGCCCTGCGGGCTAAGAAGTATGGTCAGCGTGGGCAGCCCGTCTCTTTTTGCATATTTTACGGCCTCATACACGGGCTCGGGCTTTATCACCATCCCCGGTCCCCCGCCGTATGGATAATCGTCCACGATCCTGTGCCGGCCCGCGGCGAAATCCCTCAAATGAAGCACCTCGAAGCCGACCAGCGATTTCTCCGCCGCCCGCCTCATGATGCCCGCCCCCATATACGCCTGGAATATCTCGGGGAAGAGGCTTATGACGGCCAGCCGCATCATTTCAGGGCAACCAGTTGCAAGTCAGCCAACTGATTGCAAACGATCCGGTTTCAAGCAACCTGTTCAGGGGAAGATAATTGTCCGGAAAGATGATCATTGCCGCGGTCCTTTGCCTGCAGCCTGCCCGGTCTCCGAAGGCGGGATGACCGGCAGCCTGACGAATAAAAAAGGGGGCCTCAAGCCTTTGCCCCCAAAACCGTTTTCTCTTTTTTGTCCCTTCAGGAATTCCTGAGAAAAAAGCCTACTCGAGGATTTCGAGAACGCAACGCTTGCCCATCTTGGTCCCCGCGGCGCTCAGTATCGTCCTCATGGCCCGCGCCGTCTTGCCCTGTTTGCCTATTACCTTGCCCAGGTCGGCCACATCCACTCTCAACTCGAAAACCGTGGTCTTTTCCCCCTGGACTTCGGTGACGGCAACACTGTCCGGCTTGTCCACCAAGGCCTTCGCCATCGTCTCAATCAGGCTTTTCATCTTTCCCACCCCCAAGGAAGATTATCAGGCCGAAAGCACGCCCGCCTTGACTAACAATTTTCTGACGGTGTCTGTAGGTTGCGCCCCCTGTTTGATCCACTTCGCGGCTTTTTCCCCGTCGACCTTGAATTCGAAGGGGTTTTTTTTCGGATCGTAAGTGCCAAGTATCTCCACGAAAGGACCATCGCGGCGCGCCCTTGAATCGGCCACAACCACCCTGTAAAAGGGGCTCTTGTGGGCGCCAGTCCTCATAAGCCTTATCTTTACCAAGCTGAAACCTCCGCATTAAGAATCTTCCGCACCAAGAATCTAAAGCATAGTAATATTAAAACATTTTTCCGCCAATGTAAAGACGATTTTTTTATTAAATCCGGGCGATTGCAATTGACATAAAAAAACCCTGCGGTAGCATGTAATTGAGAGCATTTCCGGTCCATCGCGAATAAGGAGGCGCAAGATGAAGATTTTGATATTGAGCGCGGACGGCTTCGAGGACCTCGAACTCTTCGTGCCGTACTACCGCTTCATGGAAGAAGGCTTCGACGTCAGCATCGCATCCGGGAAAAAAGAGAAGATAAAAGGCAGGCACGGTTACGAGATAGCGGCCACGATGACGTTCGACGAGGTAAACCCCGAGGAATATGACATGCTGTTTCTGCCCGGCGGCAAGGCCCCGTCCAAGGTGAGAAAGGAAGAGGCCGCCCTCCGGATAGCACGCCACTTCATGGACAAGGGGAAGCCCGTCGCCACCATATGCCACGGGCCGCAGATACTCATAAGCGCCGGGGTAGTCAAGGACAGGCGAATGACGTGCTGGCACGAGGTATCAAAGGAACTGAGGGAGGCGGGGGCGGTTTACGAAGACCGGCAGGTCGTCGTGGACGGAAACCTGGTCACCTCACGCATGCCGGACGACCTGCCTTACTTCCTTCGAGAGGTGATGAAAAAGACCAGGGTGCCCGCATAAAAAATCAAAAACCCATCCGTCCCGATTCATTCCAAAAAAAGGGGGGGGATTGCCGCCCCCCTTTTAAATCTTCCGGAGAAGGTTGATGTTCGGCAACGCGTCCCCTTGCCCTTTTGTCTGCGCCTTCGGGGCCACGGTGGCCTTCGGGGCCACGGTGGCCTTCGGGGCGGGAGCGGTTTTTTTAGCGGGCTCCTGCAAAAAAGCCTTCTTCAGGTCGGCATTCTTCAGGGTATAAACCACCGCGACCACGGCAACGATGGCGCCGGCCGCGGCCAGGACCGACCAGCCTTTCCTCTGCCGGTCGGAGGGCTGTCTTACCGCGCCTTTCATGGACGCCAGGTCCTCGTAGACATAATAGGTATATGCCATCAGGAACGGCATGAAAAGCAGCGACAGGAGCGGACCCGCACCCGGCACATAACCAAGCAGGTAGGCCGGCGCCCAGACGGCGAACAACCTTGAGAAAACCGGCCACCAAAGTCCCCTTACATATTCCCTGCTTGAAAGAAGCGCATTCATGCCGGTTTGCCCCTCTCTGGCCAGGATGAAAAAGGAAAAAGCGAACCAGACCATCAGGACAATCCCGGGGACTACGAAAAGCGCCAGTCCCGCAACCGTCAAGGCCATGAAAAGCAGATAGAGCCAGGTGAATTTCCATAACATATGCGCGGCCTTCTGAAAAAGCGGCTTGGCGGGCAGCCCGGGCTCGGAAATGGCATAAATGAAGGCCGCCTGTCCCCAGAAAGAAACCAGGAGGGCCATAATCACTCCCGCCGTTATCCAGGCAATCACCAGCGGGTTCACGGGGTGCGGAAACGTCTTCCAGACCGAGTAGCAGAGGACCGATATCAGCATGACGGGGGTAATATAGAAGATATAGATCAGGCTGAAAACATGGAATCTCTTCCTGTACAGCCGCCAACTCCTGCCGGCCAGCTCACCGATGCCGGAAATCCCCCGGGATTTCCGTATCGGACCGCTCTCCGGGGATGCCTTCCCCTCTGACTTTCCTTCCATTGCCTTTCAGATTTCTTGACCGATTTCCGCTTTATTGAAGATAACTAATAATTTGCAGCCATGTCAAACGGGGGGTTCATGGGGGCTCAGCGTCAGATTTGCGGGGCAATGCCGGGCATCTGCCTGCCCTCTCGTCCGGTCTCGCGCCGGACCAGTCCGGTCCGGGCGTGCCCGGGGTTACGATGCGGCGTCGCTGCCTTTTTTCGCGGGCAATCCTTTTTTATGATCAGGGTGGAGGTAATGCCCCGCTATGACCTGCACGCGTTTGCGGAGCAGTTTGCGCTTCAGCGGTACGCGTTTTTTTACAGGATGGCGGCGATAACGCCTCGCCATAAGCCTCCTGCGCCTGTGCCGTATACGGCGTTTTATATGGCTCTTGACGTGCGGGTTCGCAGCAAGCCTCTTGCTGAGCAGTTGCCGCTTCATCGGCATGCGTTTTTTCAAGCGAAGGCGGCGATAATGTCTCGCCATAAGCCTCCTGCGCCTGTAGCGCCGCCTGCTGCGGCTCCATATACGCCGCCTGGCCGGCTCATACGCGGTGAGCACGACCGGGCTTTTATATATTTCCGGAGGGGTAGTGCCGTTTGCGACCAGATAGCTTTTCTCGAGCAGCCTTTTGCCCTCAAGCCAAAGGTTGCCTCTCTCCCGCTCGCCCAGCAGCGAGGCCACCAGGGTGCAGTCGCCCCTGGAAGCGGCAAAGGCCAGGCAATTCTCCGCCGCCCTTGTATAGCCGGTTTTGCCGCCGATCAGGTTACCGTCCGACCATAGCAGCTCATCCGTGTTCCGCAGGAAAACATGCCTGCCGTCGACATCCATCTCTTTCTGCTTGGTGTGTATTATCTGCCTGATGAGGGGGTACCGGAGAGCGCCGTCGAGGATCAACGCCAGATCGCTGGCCGTTATATATTGCCCCGGGGCCGGCAGCCCGGTCGCATTGACATATCTGGTTTGTATTGCGCCAAGCGATGCGGCCTTTTGATTCATCAGCACCGTAAAGGCGGACTCCGAACCCGAAACGGCCTCGGCAAGCGCGACGGCCGCCCCGTTTATACTGCGCATGAGCGCGAAATAAAGCAGATCATGCACGCTTATCATCTCGCCCGGCCTCAGGTGGGGCGCAATCGACGGCGTGTAAGCCGCCCGGCGGCTGACCCTTACCATAGCGTCGGGATAGAGCTTGTCAAGCGCCACCATCGCCGTAACGAGCTTTGTCGTGCTGGCGGGCTCCAGCCTTAAATTAGGGTTTTTTGCATAAAGCAGCTTGTGGGTCTGACCGTCCATGACGACGGCCGCCCTCGCCAAAACTCTCATCTGCGCCCGCGCGACCCCCGCGGCTGAAAAAAACAGGACTGAAAAAGAAGTGAAAAGCAAAAGAAGGAATAAAATTTCCCTTGAAAAACCCGCACGGCCGCCGGAAGAGCCCTTACCCGTCAGTTGCAACAAAACCCCTTTTCTGAAATTGCCAGTCCCTACAAACGGCTAACCAAGACGGCTCTATGCAGAAATTTTATAGAAACCCGAAAAAAAAATAAAGTGAAAAGTAAACATTTCTAAAATTCCGGTAGTGGCACAGTTTGCTTTGTCAGGCTACGACGGCAAACGCCCCTCCCCCCCTCCCATGAATGGGGTATATCAGCTTGTTCCCAGAGCCCATTTACCTGCCCGCCTTATTCATTCGGGGTGGCCGTTCCGGGCGTAACCCAAAAGATCCATTTAAACGTTTGGAAGAGCGATCACCCCGTTTTTTCCAGACGCGCCGTCTCTCGTCCATCGGCCTTTCCCCTTATTCATAGAACAGGCAGGTATGGGCTACCCCTCGCAACATCAAAATCAGCCGGGCGGATTCTTCCAGGCGATGGTGGGGCGTGTATCTGCCCGTCCCTTGAAGAAGGGAGCAAGGACGGATACGCAGCGCCGCATCCCGCCCAAACCTTTTGCGCTTCGCCCTGAAGACGTCTCAACTGATCCTCTTGGGATACGACCGGAACCGCAGCGACCGGCATGAAAGGGGCGGGCGGATACAAACGCCCCCGGAATAATATCTGCCCGTGGATTAACCGGACTGAGACACTACCAAAATTACGTTAGAGTCAAACTTAGACACTACCGGCTTTTTTTGTGGCCGGGACGGACCGGAGGCGTTCCATCACCTCCCTGAGCGGAAGCCCGGTCTTTCGGGCCGCCTTCAGGCAGTCTTCGTATTCAGGGACCTGCCTGCCCCGGGCGCCGGAAAAGGAGGTCTTGAACCTCACCGGGCCGAATTCCGTCTCGATGACCTCTGTTTCCCGGGGCAGGGTCTGCCTGCCTGCCCGGTGGAATCTGACACCCAGGGTTGTGGTCTCGGAAAATATGATTTCCTTCAGGCGGGGGGCGCGGCCTGGGACGCAAAGACAGGTGATCTTTATCGCGGGCCTGTTTTTTTTCATGATGACCGGGGTGAGAAAGACGTCCAGGGCGCCGGCCTTGAAGAGCCGTTCCATGAGATGGCCGTATATCTGGGGATTCATGTCGTCGATATTGGTCTCGATGACCAGCACTGCGCCGTCATCTCCGGAATCCCCCGCGCCTTTTTCGCAGGGGGCCGTCTTTTCTCCTACAAAGGCCCGGAGCACGTTCGGGGAGTCCTTGAAATCCATCCTGCCCGCGCCCGAGCCGTAGCCGGCAAGCCTCATGCAGGGCATGGGGGAAAACCCCTTTGCGAGGCCCTTTATCAGGGCGGCGCCGGTAGGGGTTGTAAGCTCAAAATGGGATCCACCAGGGGATTCATCAGATGGAGGGGGCTGCTGCCCGTAAACGGGGGCGCCCTGGAGCAGGAGGGCCGTGGCCGGGGCCGGAACGGGGAGCCTGCCGTGGCGGGTGTCCACCGTGCCGCCGCCCAGGTTTACGGGCGATGAATAGACTTCCTCCACCTTGAGGAGTTTCAGGCAGATGAGCGCTCCGAAGACATCGACAATCGTGTCCGCGCTGCCAAGTTCATGGAGGTGGACCTCCCCGGCCGATTTCATCCCATGGATTTTCGCCTCCGCATCGAAGAGGCTTTTTATGATGAGAAGCCCCGCTTCCCTGATGTCTTCGGGAAGGGCGCTTTCCTTCACCATCCCCCTTATAGCGTCCCATGAAAAGGGCCGCGCGCTGGCGGGCTCTTTCACCTCGAATCTGGTTGCGGAAAGCCCCATGCGCCGGACTTCCCTTGCGCCGATGCGGACATTTTTGAGCGGCATTTTGCCCAAAAGCTCGCTTTCCAGGCGTTTAAAAGACACGCCGGCCGAAAGCCCCGCCCCGATGAACATGTCGCCGCTTATGCCGGAGGAGCAATCGAGCCACAGGATTTTCTTCCCGGAAGCGGGTTTTGATTTTTGCTCTTGTTTTTGTTTTTGTTTTTTCAAGCGTCGCCGCTCCTTACGGACTGCACCTCGCCCGTTGAAAACCGCAGCCGTCCGGCCCCGGTCGTGAGGACGAGCCTGCCGTCATCGTCTATGCCGGAGGCCGTCCCCGTAAAGGATTCCCCCTCGGTCTGCACCCTTATCCTTTTGCCTATTGTCACGCAGAGGCTGCGATAGCCCTTCAGGAGATGGGCCTCGGCCTTCGTCCCCTTCCTCAGCAGGCCGGTCCAGTAGTCGAGTTCCTTGCAGACGGCGGCCGCAAGGGCAGCCCTGTTTACCCGCCTGCCCGTCTCCGCGAGTATCGAGGTCGCCGCGGTCCCCATACCTTTGGGCAGGTCGGTTTTTTTCAGGTTGGCGTTTATGCCGATGCCGGCCACCGCCAGGAGCACCCTGTCCGGGTCGGAGCGGAATTCAAGGAGAATGCCGCCGATTTTTTTACACCTGCCGTCCGCCTTCGCGGGGGCAATCAGGTCGTTTGGCCATTTAAGGCGGACTTCGAGGCCGGTCTGCCCCTTTATGGCGAGGGCCGAGGCCAGTCCGGCTGCGAGGGCCAGAAGCGGCGTCCTCCTGGGAGGTATTTCCGGCCGGAGCACCGCGCTCATGTAGACGTTCACTCCCGGCGGGGAATGCCAGCGCCTCCCCAGTCTGCCCCTGCCCGCGGTCTGGCAATCGGCCAGCACCAGGGCCGACAGGCAGGGCAGAGGGGCCTCGGGAGCGGCCGGGGGCGGGACAGTCATTTCCCTGAAAGCCGTTTCAAGGGCCAGATCGTTTGTAGAGGACGCATTTTCCCTGAAGACGATTTTGACGCCGGGCAAGCGGCTTTGAAGCTCGAAGGCCGACAATTCCGGGCCGTCCATCAGCCGGTAGCCCGACTTAGATGCGAGGATCCGATAGCCGCCGGCCTGGAGGCGCCTGATTTTTTTCCAGACGGCGGACCTTGTTATGCCCAGGGCCGCGGAGAGCGCGGGGCCCGGGACCTCTTTTTGTCCCGGGCCGGAGTCCCTCAGGAGCTTTAAAACCCTTTCCGGCAAAACAAGCTTATCCTTCCCGGTCCGGGATTACGACCTTTACTTTGCCTTCGAGAAGGGCCTTGAACCGCGCGGCGTCCTCCGCGGAGCCGACGATCGATCCGTAGTGCATGGGTATGGCGATCTCCGGTTTAATGTCCAGGGCGGCCCTGGCCGCCTCTTCGGCCGTCATCACATAAGTGCCGGAGACGGGAAGGAGGGCGATGTCGGCCCTGAAATCTCTCATCTCCGGGATATGGTCCGTGTCTCCTGCGATGTAAATCCTTTTTCCCCCCAGGGTGAAGATATAGCCCACCCACTGCCTTTCGCGAGGATGGAATTTCTTGTCGATATTATATGCGGGCACTGCCTGGACGTCGATCCCGGCGGCATTCACCCGGTCGCCCGGTTTCACCGGCACCGTCTTTATTTTTTTGTTTTTGTGAAATTTTTCAGCGCAGTCGGCCGGGCAGACGATGACGGTCAAGTCCTTGGCTATTTTCTCCGCGTCCTCCGGGCTGCAGTGGTCGAAGTGCTCATGGGTGACCAGTATGAGGTCGGCTGCGGGGCCGCCCGCCCCGATTTTGAAAGGGTCGGTGTAGACGACCTTGCCTCCGCCATGAATCCTGAAGGTGTCATGTCCAAGCCAGTGGATGTCCTTGATTATCTCCATATCGGGTTGAGCCGGCAATCGGGCCGCGCAGCAACTCACCTCCCTTTTTTTCATCACATTATATCAAAAGCGGCGGATTTCAGATATGAACGGCGATGAGGCGGGGGTTAAGGGAAGGCCGGATATGCCGGCCTTCCCTTTTCGGACGGTTTTTTTTAAATCCCCCCTGCGGATGCCTTCTGCCTTCTTAATTGCGCGGCCATGCTCTTGATGTCCGTGAGGTCGGTGGCCATCGCGCTCCAGCCGTACCAGAAGGCGTAGTCCGGGTTTGCATGGAAGGCCCCCTGGAAGGTGCGCATGCGGTGTTCGGAGAACATGACGAAGAGTTTTTGCTCAATGGGGGTCGGCGCGTTGTGGAAGGTGAGAAGGTCCGGATAGGCGTACGGATAATAGGAGGGTTTCTTCAGGACGCCGTCCTTGTAAAGCGCGGCAACGGTCCTTATGGCCTCGGCCATGAGGTGGTCGGAGTCCTTTATGATTTTATCCCCCAGTGCAAGCTGCGATTTGGCGTAGGCGAGCGAGTGGCATCTGGTGCAGACCGTAAGCATCCTGTCTCTCTCGTGCTGCCAGGAGGGCGCAGTGAGCCTCACGAGATCAGCCGCCTTCACCGCAGCCAGCAGCGCGGTGGGCTTGCCCTGCGGATCGAGCACGCCCAGGCCCTTGAGGATCGTCACCTGGTCGGCGGCCCATTGCTTGTCCCCGGGCGGGGGCAGCCGCAACCCCAGAAAGCCCCATGCGGTCCTTACCTCATGGTTTCCATTCGCCATGTGGCACTCCTGGCAGGTGGGCGCGGCGGCGTCTCTGGGCAGTATGCCCTCCCTCTTCAAGGCGTACCTAACGCCGTGCTTGGAGCCTTCATACATCTCCCACTGGGGGTGATCAAACCCCGTGTGGCATGTCCTGCAGGCCTGTGGAGACCTTGCCTCTTTCACTGAGAAGAGATGCCGGGTGTGGCAGACGTCGCAGGAGGTGATCCCGAAGCCGGGCTGCGTCTTTTTGATTTCCATTATGTCTTGCTTGCTCTTCAAGCCGATCTGGTGGCAGCCGCCGCAGCCCTTCATCCCTTCGATCATCGCCATGGGCTGCCAGTGGATCGTCGGCATGGCCTTCATCGCCACCCAGGCGAGGGCGTGCTTGCCGCTCTTGAACTGGTCGAACTGCTTTGGATGGCAGGCCGCGCAGGTCTCGGGCGTGGGTATCTTTGCCTTCGCATAATCGGCGGCCGTTTTGTGCAGGCTTCCGTGGCAGGTCGGGCAGGCCACGCCGTTTTTGCTGTGTTTGCTCAGGCGCCAGTCGTGCACAATGCCTGGCGAGGTCTTCGAATGGCAGTCGATGCAGGCCTTTGACCCGGCCTGCGCCGCGGCGTTCTGTGCAACGAACAGACCAGACAGGAAGAGAAACGTTGAAAGGAAAGAAATACTTCGTCTCAAAAAAATACTTCGTCTCATGCGGCCCCTCCTTTTTTGCTTTTTGCTTTTTGACTGCGCGCGGGCGCCGCAAATCCGTGCGGGCCCCTCCTCTTATGGCCTGATTTTATTGAAACGGTCTTCGGGGCGGTATGATTTAAATCATATCGCCCGGCATGCTCATAGCTATGATGTTAGCACTTCAATTTCAAATGTTAGGATTTTTAGCGGATTTTTAAACTTTTACTTTTTTATTTTTTAAAAACCCTCGTCAGCGAAATAAGTGCCCGGTAGCCGGCGGGCGGCGCGCCCGAGGCCCAATGGCCGGTGGCCATGGCCGCCGAAACGACCCCGAAAAAGACGGCGATTAGCAGGACGGCGTAGAGGAAGGCAGCCTTCCGCGAGAAAACGCGGTCTTTTCCCGCGTCGCCGGCCGGGAGTTTGCCGAACCCCACAGTCAGTGCGCCCGGCGCGGGACAACCGGCCACGCATGCGAGGCAGCCGTTGCACTCGGGTGTTCTTATGGCCTTCTTCTTATCGATCGGGATTGAGGCCGGGCAGTTTTTCACGCATGCGCCGCAATGGATGCAGGCCCTCTCATCCCTCGTTATCCTTGCCGGGCTTAAAAGGCCCAAAAGCCCCAGAAGCGCCCCGTAGGGGCAGAAATACCTGCACCAGAAATTCCCGTAGAAGAGAGAGCCGATGACAAGCCCCGCCAGAACGACGGCCGCCGTGGCGCTCAGGTGCTCGAAAAACAGAAGCATCCTCGCGTCCGCGGTCGCCCAGTAAGGCCCGTTCAGAAATGCCGCCAGCGTCCAGGTGGACATCAGGAGGACCGTAAGGGCAAAAAAGGCGAGCAAGAGGTATTTTACGCTTCGCAGCCAATAATCCACGGACCTGTTCAGTTTGAAATGCCTGCCAAATATCTTCCCTCCCGTCTTCCAAAGCGCCTCCGACAGCGTCCCGACCGGACATATCCAGCCGCAAAAGCCCTTTTTGAAGAGGACCGAAACCAGCATCGCAGCGGACAGGATCACTATCGCGGCCGGATGCACCCGGTCGAATATGCCCGTGGACAACCATAACTTTAACCCCATCAGCCCGCCGATGGGCAGAAAGCCGTCCACCGCCGCAGGCCCCGGGACCGCCGGGCCATTATTGAGGAAATGGCCCACAGACAAGTAGAGCCGCCAGCCCGCCCATAGACAAAGGAGCATTATGAACGTTTGAACGCCCCTCCTCAGTCTCGTCACCGCCGTGTTTGCCTGCATGCATTATTTTAAACGTTCGCCCCGGGGGAAGTTATGATCCAAATCATCAATGGGCACGAAAAAGCGGCAATCCGTTTTCTCGATGTTTATGATATACATCATACCCATGCAGGCAATTCTCATGTAACATGACAATATGGATGCAAACGATGTCACTGCCGGGCGGGCAAGAGGGAGAGTCGCCCTGCGGGTCGGCTCAACGGGGCCCTATTCCTCCGAATTGACCGCGGGCCAGATAGGCGCAATCGCCGATATCGCGGAGCGGTATGGTTCGGGCGCCGTGCACGTGACGCCGCGGCAGACAATGGAAATCCCGCATATCGATATCGCGGCGCTGCCGGATGTCACAACGCTCCTTGCGGGCCATGGTCTTCATATCGGGTACGCCGGGCGGCGTCCGCGAAACGTGACCGCCTGTTCGCACTGGTGCCTGTATAACGTGGCGCCCATGAGGGACGCCGCCCTGCAATTGAATTGCCTTCTGAATGAAAATGAAAATGAAAAAATGCCGCTGCCCGGGAAAACCAATATCTCGCTTTCGGGCTGCGGCTTTTCCTGCGTCCGCTCCCGGACGTCGGATGTCGGCGTGATAGCGCGGTCCGAAATCGTGATCACGGACAAGAAATGCAAAAAGTGCTCCCTTTGCGTCAAGGAGCCGCTTGGATGCCAGGTGGACGCGATCACGCTGGCCGAAGGAGCAGTGGTGATAGACCGGCAAAAGTGCGTCCGGTGCGGCTTTTGTTCCGGTGTCTGCCGCCCCGGCTCGATAATGATGAAATCGAAGAGCTTTGATGTATTTATAGGCGGAAACGGCGGGCTGAAACCGCGCGAGGCGTTTTTATATCGGACGGTTCCCTCCTTGCGTGAGGCGATGGAATTGATCGGCTCGCTCCTGGAGGGCTACCGGGCCCACGCGCGGGAAGGCGAGCGCATCGGCGATCTGATCGAAAGGGCCGGGATGGAGTGGCCGGGGCAAAAAACCTGATATGGAAGAGTCCCGCGAGAAATTCACCCTTGAGACGCCGCAGGTCGGGATCATCAGGGGCGTTGCCGCCAGGGACATCGAGGTCGTGGGGGGCAAGTCCGTCAACCTGAGGGCATCCGCGCGGCCGTACAGGAATGTTTATACCGCGGCCCAGCTTCGGGCCATAAAGTCCGTTGTCGAAAAATACGGCTCCGGCAAGGTCCACCTGACCCCAAGGCACAATCTTGAGATCCCCGAGGTCGGCCAAAAGAATATAGACAGGGCGCTCAAAGAGCTGTACGGCGCCGGGCTTTTCCCCGGCGGGGCCGGCTCGTCCGTCAGAAATATTTTTACCTGTCCGGACTGGTGCTCGAAGGCCGTCAGGCCGGTCCAGGAAATAGGCACCATGGTAAGCAGGAACTTTGGCGACATGGACATGCCCAATAAGGTGACGATATCCTTTGCCGGGTGCTCAAACGCGTGCTCGAGGCCGCAAAACTCGGATATCGGCATCATCGCCGTGGGAAAAGTGGCGGCCAGCGAGGAGGGATGTCCTGAAGACTGCGCTTCCTGCCTGAGCGTGTGCAGGTTCGGGGCCATTCGGAAGCTCGACGGGCGCATTATGCTGAATGAAAAATGCGTGGACTGCTGCAAATGCGCCCAGGCTTGCGCACATGGCGGGCTCGGCATTGCCGGGACCGGCTTCAGGGTCCTTATCGGCGGCAAAGAGGGGACTTCCGTCCGGTTCGGGGTCAAATACGCGGATTTCGTGGAGGATGATTTCGAGATTCTGGAAATAGTGGACAGGGTGCTGAACTGCTATAGGGAAAAGGCGCGCCTGCGGGACGGAAGCACCCGGAAAAAGGAACGCCTCGCGGAGGTAATGGGCAGGTTGGGCATCGCGGCCTTCATGTAATGGGCTTTTTTTAAAACCCGCAAATTGGAAATTTTTTGCCCGCGGCTCAAGCCGCGGGCTTTTCATTCCCAGTTCAGCAATCTCTGTTCCCCGGCGAGGCCCCGTATCGCGGTGACGTCCTGGCTTACTTCAAGGGCGCCCCTGTACTTTCCTTCACGGTCACGGACGGCAAAGTACCTGATGTAAAGGAACCGTCCATTCATCTGTATCCAGAAATCCGCGCTATCCCTCCGGCCGCTTCTGAATGCATCCAGTATATTCTGGACAGTCCCAACGCTCTTTACGGGATGGCAGTTCTGGACCTTCCTTCCGATGACGCCGGGGCTGCGGGGAAATATCCTGTCTTTAGTCGCCGAATAATAAACGACCTCATCGTCCTCGTTCACGAAGGAGACGTCCACGGGAAGGTGGGTGAGTATCAGGTTGACCTGTTCCGCCGTGATCGACCCCGTATCCAGACTGAGTTTATCCGGATTAAGCGTCCCCGGTTCTCCGGCCGGTACGGTCTGCCGGGCTGACCCGGATGGCTTCCAGTCCTCCACCGCCTCCAGCCACGCGTATCCTATCTCCTCCTCGCCTTTTTTCACTCTGAGCCAGTCTTCATCGGTCAGTGTCTCAAGGGCCATGGGGAAGAGGATATTTTCCTCCTTGTAGATCATGTCATTTATCATCGTAAAGAGCGTCTTTAGCTCCAGATCGCTCAGCCTGTCCATCTTCGATTTCCCCGAAAGGTGTTTCAGCATGGCCCGGATATCGTCATGAAGGGCCCACATCACCTTCGACGGGCCGGATATCCCCTTTGCCTCCAGGACGGGAAAGAGCTGGTTTTCCTTTCTTGCATAATGCCTCTCGATGGGGGCAAGCCTGTCAAGGAGTTTTGGCAGGCCCGAGGGGTCCTTGAGATTGTCCATCTCCCGCATGATCTTCTCCGCGGCCCTGTTTTCAAGCATGAAGGTGTGCACGGGGTGTCCGGCCGGCAGGCCCGGCGGCGGCGTCTTTTTATCGAGCGATTCCCTGAACACCTCGACATGCACATTGCAAAGCCCTTTTACCTCTTGCTCCGGCATCCCCTCGGATATGAGAGACTGCTCCATTTGGGCTATCTCGTAAGGCGAGACCTCTTTCAGAAGATCAAGCAGGCGTTTTTTGAGCAGGTCCGGCGGGACGCCTTTATGCAGGTCCTTTATGATGCCTTTCAATATCTCCTGGCGGCCCTCCTGAGGTGGCTGGCCGCCCTCCCGGTTCTCCCGGCCGCATTCAGCGCAGACACCCTGGCAGGTCTGTTTTTTAATTTCAGCGGCGATCCGGTCTATCAGGTCCGCCGGGTCCATGCCGCCAATGGCGGCGGCCTGCTCAAGTGTTGCGACCCGTCCAATAGTGTTTTTGAGCACGGGGTTGTCCAGGGCCTTGAAACCGGGGTTTAATTCCATTAGGAATCCCTTCAGAAACGGATAAGCGTCAAGAAGTTCGGATATCTTCGTCTTTGAGTTCAGGTCCATATTGCCTCCCGGGGAATCGTTTTTTTTATTTTTATTTTCAATCTACAATTCTGATTATACGGGGTGAGGAGGGCGGGGTTGTATGATTTAGATCAGGCCCATATACCGGAGCGCGTTGTCCTTGCCGAAGAGTTTCAAGAGCCTTTCGTCCATCTCCGGGAAGAGCCGTTTTAATGTCCGGGCGCATTCGGAGAGCGTCTTTCCGCCGCCGGCCAGGATACCGTTTTCGTAGACGGGTTTGCCCCTGCCGCCTTTTACGGAATCCGAGACGAGGATTATCTTTTTATGGTCCTTGATTTTAAGGACAAGCTCAAACGTTTCCAGCCCCAGGTGGACGCCGTCGGCGATGATCTCCACGCAGAGGTCCTCATCGAGGAGGGCAAAGCCCGCAAGCCCCGGCTCCCTGTGATGGAAGGGCCTCATTGCATTAAAGAGATGGGTCACGCCCGTGGCGCCGGCCCGCTTGCCCTCCCGCGCCTGCCTGGCGGTGGCGTCGGAGTGGCCCATGTTCACCCTGATGCCGAGCCCCGCGCACCTCTCTATGACTTTAAGCGCGCCCGGCAGCTCGGGCGCGACGGTGATTATCTTTACGGCGTCCTCGAACCCGGCTATCAACTCTTTAAGGTTTGAAAGCGTCGGCCTCCGGAAATTCCCCGCCCCGAGCGCCCCGCATCTGCCGGGGTTCAGAAACGGCCCTTCCAGGTTTATGCCGCCAATGAGTCCGCTTTTCGCCATCGCCTCCCGCACCGCGGACATCCCGGCGCGCATGCCGGCCGCCTCCGAGGGATAGATGGTGGGATATATGAGGGCCGTGCCTTTTTTCCGGTGGGAGCGGGCCAGCTCCAGTATCGTCCGTGGGTCCGCGTCTCTCGTGTCATAGGGGCCCAGGCCGTGGGTGTGCAGATCGACAAAATCAAAATCAAAATCAAAAAGGCCTTCAGGGACCGTCATGAGGACTTGCGCGAGGCGGCCCCGCCGGAAAAGGGGGGATTTTTTTCTATCTTCTTCAATCGCTCCGGGGTCAGGGCGGAAACGATCCTGAAACCCGGACTGGCGTAGCGGTCCGCCCTTTTCATCAGGAGCCAGTCGTTTGGCGATTTGCCCTTTTTGATTTTGAACCTGGCCAGAACGAACCCGCCCTTGAGCTTCCGGCCCGCGAGCGTGAATTCGATGATCCCCTCGCCGGGGCCGCCTTTTTCAAGATCGAACCGGCCGCTGTCCCAGATTACGACCGTTCCCGCTCCATACCGGCCCGCGGGGATGATGCCCTCCCAGGAGCCGTATTCGAGATCGTGGTCTTCCACCATGACGGCAAGCCTTTTGTCGGCCGGGTCCATCGAGGGCCCCTTGGGGACGGCCCAGCTCTTGAGGACCCCCTCTATCTCGAGCCTGAAGTCATAATGAAGACGGGTTGCGTGATGTTCGTGCACTACGAACAGGGCCATGGTACTTAAAGTTTACCTTATTTGCGGCCGGTTTTGGTTCAAGATTACCCGGTCCTGTCCCCGTCTTGATAAACGGCGTCAGTGCATGTCGTTTGCCGTCCGGAAGCCGGAGACGGCTTCACGCAGGTCGTGGGCCACGCCGGTCAGGCTGTTCACCTGGGATATCAGGTTTACGGAGGAGTCATCCATATGTCTGGCTATTGAAGATGAGGTCTCCATGCTGCCGGTGATCTGGGAGGCAACGCCCGACTGCTCATCCACGGCCGTAGCGATCTCCGCAATCCGGTCGCGCACCTGGTGGGCCCCCTGGACTATGGCCTCCAGGGAGCCCCCGACTTTTCTTATGTTCTCGGTCGCGCCCCTGAACTCATCGGCCGACATCCTCATGGCATGCGTGGTCTCGGCGGTCTCCGCCTGAAAGGATTTTATCTTTCCGGCTATCACGGAGGTCTCCCTCAAGGTCTTTTCGGCGAGTTTTCTCACCTCTTCGGCCACGACCGCGAACCCCCTGCCGTACTGGCTCGCGCGCGCCGCTTCGATCGATGCGTTCAGGGCGAGAAGGTTTGTCTGGTCCGCTATGTCGGTGATTACCGAGACCACCCCGCCTATTTCCATGGTGTTTTTGTTCAGGCTTTCGATCTTTTCCTGCAGTGTGCGGGTGGCCTCGTACACCCTGCCCGAGGTCTCGATGGCCGCGCGCGCTCCGGACTGGCCCTCCTCGGCCGTCTTCAGGGCAGACCGGGCGGCCTCCGAAACTTCGGCGGCCCTCCTGGCTATTTCGTTTATGGTCTGGCTCATCTCCTCGCTCGCGGTGGCCGTCTGGGAGGCCTGAAGCGCCTGGTTCTGGGCCCGTTCGGCGGTCTTTGCGGCCTCAATTTTCAGGGCATCGACCGTGGAGATGACCTTTTTTGCCGAGTTCGTCACACGGTGTATCATATCGTTGAAGGAAGAGGCCATGCGGCCCATGTTGCCATAAAGAAGGCCGATCTCGTCCGATCCGGCTTTTTGACCGGAGGAGTCCAGTTGCACGGTCATGTCCCCTTCGGAGAGTCTTTGGACCGCCTTCATCATCTCGGAGACCGAGTTCCTGATGGATCCGCTTACAGCCTTCATGGCGACAATTATGAGCACCCCCATAAGGCCCAGGAGGGCGGCCGCGAAGGTCATGACGTGGACGGCGCTTCCGAGTTCGGCGCTGATAAGCCCCGCCTGCGCGGCCCATGCGCTCATGCCGGCCGATGCGGCCTCGGTCAGGGACTGGCTGAGCGCCTCCGTTTTAAACACAAGGAGAAGGACGAAAACAGCCATCGTTATCACGGCAAGGACGACCATTAAGATTGCGAAATTGAGTTTTTTGCTTATGCTCCAGCCTGACATTGGACTAAACCTCCCTCTTAATCCACGATGTATGAAATCCCCGGCAGTGTCCCAGTTTGAAGTCGTGAAACTCCCGATGGATTATCACCGCCCGCAGACCCCGCAGCCGCAGTTGCCCATCGGTTATCGAAACGTTTATCTAAACCGGGACATTGCCTCACATCCCCCGTTTGCGGGCTTTTTAATTACTTATCGGCCGGTCCTTGAAATAACTATAATGGCTTCCGGTTTGATCTTAAGACGGCCATAAAATGGATAAAATTGTTTTCCATTTTTGTCATACGGGCGGAAATTTATTTTTAAACACAATAGAATTCCGGCCGGAATGACGAATAAAGGCCGACAGTGTAAAAAGCGATCTTGAGACGGTTCTGGTAAGGCGGTACAGTTCCCGTTTCAAGGCCCTTTAAAAGGCCCCCCCTGTTTTTCGGGAAATGTCTTTTCAGGGAATATCTTTCCGGGGTTCAGGAGCCCGTCGGGGTCAAAGACGCCCTTTATCCGGCGCATGAGGTCCAGTTCCGCGGGTCCTATCTCCATCTCGATAAAAGGCTTTTTTGTGAGTCCCACCCCGTGTTCGCCGGAGAGCGTGCCGCCAAGGTCCAGCACCTTCCGGAAAAGCTCCCGAAGGACGGGGGTCAGGTCCTTTTTTTCCTCCGGGAGGAAGTTCACATGCAGGTTTCCGTCGCCGGCATGGCCGAACGTGGCTATCGGCACGGAAGTCCTGAGGGCGAGGGCCTTAAGCTCGGTGAGCATCCGGGCAATATTTCCTCTCGGCACCACGATGTCTTCGCTCACCTTGTGCGGGCATAACTGGTAGAGCGCGGGCGAGACCCCCCGCCGGGCCCTCCAGAGGGCCTCTCGCGCGTCCTCGTCTTCGGCCATCGTTACCTTCGCTCCGAGCCTGCCGCATATATCTATCACGCGGCCGGCCTGGGCCTTGATGGCCTCGGGATGGCCGTCAAGCTCGATAAGCAGTAGTGCCTCGGCCCCGGAAGGCAGCCCCACGGGGCCTCTCTTTTCAACCGCGAGTATGCAGTGCCCGTCCACGATCTCCAGGGTGCGGGGGATTATCCTTGAGGCGATGATGCGGCTGACCGCCTCGCCGGCGGCGCCCACGTCGCCGAAGACGGCCATGAGGGTGATTATCTCCTCCGGCAGGGGCAGGACCTTGAGCCGTATCTTCGTGATCGCGGCAAGCGTTCCCTCGGAGCCGACAAGGAGCCTTGTCAGATCGTACCCCACCACCCCTTTCGGCGTTTGCACGCCGGTCGTTATAAGCTCGCCGCCAGCCAGCACGGCCTCGAGCCAGAGGACATAGTCCCTCGTGACGCCGTACTTCAGCGCGCGGGGACCGCCCGCGTTTTCGGCCACATTGCCCCCGATAGTGCAGAACTCCAGGCTCGCGGGGTCCGGCGGATAGAAAAGCCCGTAGCCCGCAAGCTCCCGCTGGAGGCTTCCGTTCACTACTCCCGGTTCCACGAGCACGGTCAGGTTGACGTCGTCCACTTCGAGGATCCTGTTCATGCGCTCGAAACTGAGCACGATCAGTCCCCCGGGGGGCGCCGCCAGGGCCCCCCGGGCGGGCTCGGCCCCCGCGAAGGGGACAGATCCCCCGGTCATGCCGGTGCCGGCGCCGCGCGGGATGACGGCCGCCCTTATCCGCCCGGCGCCGCGCATTACCGCCGCCACTTCCTCCGCCGTCTCCGGCCAGGCCACGGCGGCGGGAGTCCCGGACAGGCCGGAGGCGTCAAACCCGTAGGCCAGCAGGTCCGCCGGTTCCGTGGAATAGCGCTCTATGTCCAGTTTCAATTCGCTCATGCCATCATTGGTCAAATAGGGATATTCAATTTTAAGTGATTTAGCGGTCTGCGGGCAATATGCGTGAAAAAATCCCTCTCCATGCAGTAAAATAAAACGTTCAAGCTGAAAAAACTGGAGTTTCCATAAATTAATGATTGGCGTAATCGTATTCCCCGGCAGCAACTGCGATCATGACTGCTATCACGTCCTCAAGCACGTGATGGGCGCGTCCGTCCGTTTCGTCTGGCACAAGGAGCGGGAGCTTCCCGCCGGCACCGAGGCGGCAGTGCTTCCGGGCGGGTTCGCCTACGGGGATTATCTGCGCACCGGGGCCATAGCGCGCCTTTCATCCGTCATGGCGGCGGTTGAGAGGTTCGCGGACAAGGGCGGCCCGGTAATAGGCATCTGTAACGGGTTTCAGGTGCTGGTGGAGGCGGGGCTTCTGCCGGGGGCGCTTCTGAGAAACAGCGGCATGAAATTCATCTGCAGGGACGTGTTCCTGCGGGTGGAAAACGCGGGGACCCCGTTTACGAACAGCTTCCGGCAGGGGGCTGTCCTGCGGATGCCCATCGCGCACGGCGAAGGCAATTATTTCCTGGAGGGGCCGGCGCTGAAAACCCTGAATGAAAATAACCAGGTGGCCTTCAGATACTCGACCGCCGGGGGCGGGATAACGCCGGAGGCAAACCCGAACGGCTCTCTGGAAAATATCGCGGGCATCACAAACCGGCAGGGCAACGTCCTTGGGATGATGCCCCATCCCGAACGCTCGGCCGAAGCGGTCCTCGGCAACACGGACGGAAGGCTCATCTTCGAATCCCTCTTTGCCTGGCTCCGGACGAAGACCTCCCGGGGTTAGGGCTTCCGGCATGATCCTGCGCATAAGGGGCGGCCAGAAACCGGAGATACCCGTAAAGGAGGGGCAAAGCATCCTTGCCGCCCTGAAAGAGGCGGAGATTTATCTGACGGCCTCCTGCGGGGGAAAAGGTGTCTGCGGCAAATGCAAGGTAAAACTCCTTGAAGGGCCCGCCGAGATAACCGGGTTTACAAAGCTCTCACGCGAGGAGCGCGACTCCGGCATCGTCCTTGCCTGCCGCAGTTTCCCGAAAGGGGATGTCGGCATCGAGATACCGGAGACTTCGAGGATCGCCGTGGGGGAAAAGATCGCCGTCTCCCGCGGGGGAAACCTCCAGGGACTCGTCTCCGCCATGGGCGGGGAAATGGACCCGGCGGTAAGGACGGCCGGTTTGAAACTGGTCCCCCCCGCAATCGGCGACAACTCAAGCGACCTGGAGCGCCTGAGGGCGGCGCTCGAGGCGGCCGGCGTACCCCCGCTCGACTTCCCGCATGATTTCATTTTTTTAAACGGGATGGGCAGGGTCCTGAGGCAGGCGGACTGGGATGTGGACCTGCATTACGCCGCGGGTTCCGCCATATCGCTTGATCCCCGGTCCGGGTCAACGGGGGGCCGCTACGGAATCGCGGTCGATATCGGCACCACCACCGTGGTCGTTTATCTTGTCGACCTCTCAAACGGAAAACTCGTGGAGGCGGGCTCCACTTACAATTCGCAGATCCGCTTCGGAGACGACGTCATCACCAGGATCGTGCACGCAACGGAGAGGGGCGGGCTTTCCGACCTCCGGCAGGCCGTGCTCGAAGACATTAACGGGCTTGTAGGCGCGATCTCGCAGAGGCACGCGCTTGCGCCGGGCTCGATATTGACGGCCGTGATAAGCGGAAACACGACGATGAGCCATCTCTTCTGGGGGCTGGACACGGCCTCGATAAGGGAGGAGCCCTATGTGCCGGGGGTGAGCTATTTCCCCGTCTGGAGGGGCGGCGAGGCGGGCCTTTTATTGAATCCCTGCGGGCGGGTCTACACGATGCCCTGCATGGCCAGTTACGTGGGCGGCGACATCGTCTCCGGCATCCTGGCCTCCGGCATGACCAGAAATGGGGAGATCGCCCTTTTCATGGACATCGGGACAAACGGAGAGGTGGCCGTGGGCAACGATGAATGGCTCATAACCGCGGCCTGCTCGGCCGGCCCCTGCTTCGAGGGAAGCGGCATACGGCACGGAATGAGGGCCACCGAAGGGGCGATAGAATCCGTAAGGATAAAAGACGGGCGGGTCGAAACCGGCGTTGTCGGCGGCGCCCCCGGTCCCGGGGCCGTTCCCAGGGGCATATGCGGCTCCGGCATGATAGACGCGGTCTCGGAAATGCTGTTAAGTGGCATCATCGACAGGAAAGGGAATTTTAACCACGCGGACGGCGGCGGCAGGCTGCCGGAGTCAATCGCAAAGAGGCTCCGCGCCGGCCAGGAGGGCGACGAATTCGTGCTCGCCTCCGGGCCCGCGGGGCAGATAGCGCTCACGCAGGTGGACATAGAAAACATACTGCGGGCCAAGGCGGCCGTCTATGCCGGCGTTTCAACACTTGTCAAAGAGGTGGGGCTAACGCTCTCCGACATAGAGAAAGTGTACATCGCGGGCGGATTCGGCAATTACCTGAACGTGGAGAAGGCGGTCATACTGGGGATGCTGCCGGATATTCCCATGGAAAAATACGTCTTCCTTGGAAACACCTCAATAACGGGGGCCTATCTTGCCCTCGTGTCGGAGGGGTTCAGGCGGGAGGCTGAGCAGATCGCCTCCCGGATGACTTACATGGAGCTTTCGGTCTCGCCCGGATTCATGAGCGAGTACATGTCCGCGCTGTTTCTGCCCCATACCGACTCAAGCCAGTTCCCCACGGTGGAAAAACTGCTCGCGCAAAAAGGCGCGAGCGGATAAGGAGGCCGCCTGGCGGTCTATTTTTTCGCCAGGATCGCGTCCTTCGCGGCCTTGGCGACCCTGAACTTCACGGCCTTCTTGGCCGGTATCTTGATCGCCTCGCCGGTCCTGGGGTTCCTGCCGGTGCGGGCCTTGCGCTTCACCAGCACTATCTTGCCGATGCCGGGCAGCGTGAAGGAATTCTTGGCCTCCTTGTACGAAAGGGCCGCGATCTCGTCCAGGATTTTTACGGCCTGCACTTTCTTGATCTCCACTTTCTGCGCCAGGTGCTCCGCGATCTGAGACTTGGTCATTGCCTTTGCCATGAAAACCACTGCCTCCTTTGAAATTTTGGTAAAAAAGCTCCAGATAGTATATAGGATTGCCGGAAAAATGAATAGATTGTGAATTTTCAATAAAGTAAAGCGATACGCCGCCCCGGTAAATTGATTACTTCGTCGATATCGTTTATGATGAAGTCTCAAGGTCATGATCACGGTCAGGGAAACCAATATACCGGGTGTCGCCGCGCCGAGGCGCGGCAAGGTAAGAGACGTATACGATCTTGGCGACAAGCTCCTCATTGTGGCCACGGACAGGGTAAGCGCCTTTGACGTGGTCCTGCCCGATGCGATCCCCGGAAAGGGCGAGATGCTTACCCGGATTTCTCTTTTCTGGTTCAGTCAGATGAGGGACATAATCGAAAACCACGTCATATCGGCGGAGGTCTCCGATTTTCCGCCGCCGTTCAACGGTTACGCGGAGCTTTTAGGGGGCAGGAGCATCCTGGCCCGGAAGGCCGGGGTGATCCCGGTGGAGTGCATAGTCCGCGGCTATCTGTCCGGCAGCGGCTGGAAATCATACCGGCAGTCCGGCTCGGTCTGCGGCATAGGGCTTCCCCCCGGGCTCAAGGAATCCTCCCGGCTCCCCGCGCCCATTTTTACCCCGAGCACCAAGGCCGCGGAGGGACATGACGAGAACATCTCCTTCGACCAATGCGTTCAGGCCGTGGGCCCGGACACGGCCGGGGCGCTCCGCGATTATTCCATCAGGATATATGACCGGGCCCGCGATACGGCCTTGAACAAAGGCATCATCATAGCCGACACCAAGATGGAATTCGGAGTTTCCGGCGGGGGGATAATTCTGATAGACGAACTGCTGACCCCCGATTCTTCCAGGTTCTGGTCCGCGGCGGATTACCGCGAAGGACAGGGCCAGGACAGTTTTGACAAGCAGATAATAAGAGACGCGCTTACCGGCATGGGCTGGGACATGAGGCCGCCCGCCCCGAGGCTTCCGCGGGAGATACTGTCCAAGGCGGCTTCCAGGTACGGAGAAATTCTCCAGATCCTCGCCGGCTGAATGCCCGCGATAATCAGTGTCGAGGGGCTGACGAAAAGATACGGCCGTGGGATTACGGCCGTGGACGGGGTCTCCTTCCAGGTCGAGGAAAAGACCATATTCGGTTTCCTGGGCCCCAACGGCGCCGGCAAAACGACCACGATAAACATACTCTGCACGCTCCTCAGCCCGACATCGGGCAGGGCGCTGGTAAACGGTTACGACTGCAAGACCGAGCCGCGCATGGTGAGAAGCTCCATCGGGATCGTCTTTCAGGACACCACTCTGGACAAGGACCTTACGGCCTATGAAAACCTAGTCTTCCACGCCTACATCTACGGCGTCAGGAGGGCCCAGATCAAACCGAGGGTGGAAGAGGCCCTCCGGTTCATGGGGTTGTTCGACAGGAAGGACGATCTCGTAAAGAGGTTTTCCGGCGGGATGAAAAGACGGCTGGAGGTCGCCCGCGGGCTCATCCACAGGCCGCGGGTGCTTTTCCTCGACGAACCCACCCTGGGCCTCGATCCTCAAAGCAGGTCCCACCTCTGGGAGGCGATAGTCCTGCTGCCCAGGGAGCACGGCATGACCGTCTTCATGACCACCCACTACATGGAGGAGGCCGAGGTCTGCGACAGGATCGCGATAATAGACGGCGGCAGGATCATCGCCTCCGGCAGCCCGGAGGAGCTTAAGAGGTCCATGGGCGGGGACGTCATTTTCCTGAAGACGACGGACAACGCACTGGCAGGGCGGAAACTGGCCGCGGCCCTGGGCGTGCAGCCGGCGGAAAAGGAAGGCGAGCTTTTCTTTGAGGCGCCGCGGGCCGATGAGCAGGTCCCGGCGGTCATCCGGGTCCTCTCCGACATGGTGCTTTCGTTGAGGCTCCAAAAGCCCACCTTGAACGATGTCTTCCTGAAGCTCACCGGCAGGCGGATAAGGCTGGAGGATGTCCAGGGCGGAGACACCATAAAGGAAGAAGTGAGGGCCTACCGGAGGAGACATTGACGGACGTAAACGCCATATACGTGATCGTCATGCGGGAGCTTAAGAAATTCATCCGCGAAAGGAGCCGCCTCATCTCCAGCATCGCAAGGCCGCTTATCTGGCTTTTCCTCGTCGGGGCGGGCTTAAGCAGGCTTGTAAGCCCGCGAGCCGGGATGCCGTACACGCAGTTTATCTTTCCCGGCATCCTGGGCATGACCATACTTTTCAGCTCCATATTCTCCTCCATCTCGATCATCTGGGACAAGGAATTCGGGTTCCTGAAGGAGATC
The DNA here is from genome assembly GCA_021790695.1 of Nitrospirota bacterium. Lineage (GTDB taxonomy): Bacteria > Nitrospirota > Thermodesulfovibrionia > Thermodesulfovibrionales > JdFR-88 > JAJYGJ01. Next base: position 28,731 of record JAJYGJ010000034.1, read on the forward strand.
CTGGTGGCGCCGGTGCGGCGCTCTTCCATAGTCATAGGGAAGGCCCTCTCCGGGACGATCGTCTCCACCATCCAGGCGGCCATAGTGCTCATGGTCTTTCCCCTGATAGGGGTAAGCCTCTCGGCCGTCCAGGCGCTGCTTGCGATCATGATAAGCCTGCTCGTTGCCTTTTCCATCTCCTGTTTCGGCATAGTGATCGCCACATTTTACGAAAGTTATGAGAGTTTCAGCGTGATAATGAACTTCATAGTAATGCCCATGTTCTTTCTCTCCGGGGCGATGTACCCGGTAAGGCTCCTGCCGGCGGCCCTGAGGGGCGCTTCAAAGCTCAATCCGCTCACCTACGGCGTGGACGCGCTTAAAAACGCCGTCTTCGCGGTCCGGACGGGCCTGATGAGCCCGGACTTCAGCTTCGCGGCGGACATGGCCTTTCTGGTGGCGAGCTCCATGGCCTTCGTCGTCCTTGCCTCGGTCATGTTCGAGAGAAAACAGTAGGTTCCGGTATGATCGGGCAGGTAATCGATTTTTTCATCCATCTGGATGTGCACCTGGGCTCGCTTATCCGGACGGCCGGCGCCTGGACCTATTTGTTTCTCTCCGTCACGATATTCTGCGAGACCGGGCTCGTGGTGACGCCGTTTCTGCCGGGCGATTCGCTGCTTTTTGCCGCCGGCGCGTTCGCGGCGGCCGGGACGCTCGATTTAAGGATATTGCTTTTTTCCCTGAGCGCCGCGGCCGTGGCGGGCAACATGGCCAACTACCAGATCGGGTGCCTGGCCGGCCCGAAGGTCTTCCATTCGGACAGGGTGAGGCTTTTAAACAGGAGGCACCTCGAAGAGACGCACAGGTTCTTTGAAAAATGGGGCCCCATCACCATAGTGCTGGCGAGGTTCCTTCCCATAATACGCACCTTCGCCCCGTTCCTGGCCGGAGTGGGCAGGATGAATTACTGGCGGTTTTCACTCTATAACGCTGTGGGCAGCCTCGCGTGGGTCCTGCTTTTTACCCTCGGGGGGTACTTCTTCGGAAATATTCCCGCGGTAAGGGGCAATTTCAGCCTGGTGATACTGGTTATCGTCGCCATCTCCGTGCTGCCCTCGGCCGTCGCTTTTTTCCGCGGCAGGGCAAAAAAGGCAAAAAACGCGTAACGAGAGGGCCGCTTCCGGCGGCCAGGCGCAAATCCGGAACGGATGGGGGCGGATGGCGGGGAAACCCGGATGCCGGCCAAGGAAACCGCAACCTGTTTGAGATAGGTCCTTAAAGCGCGTCCCTGCGTGGGTCGGGGCCGGACGAGCGGCGTATGAGGTCGAACTCGCGTGTGATCTCCCTGAAGGCGTCTTTCACCCTGGGATCAAAATGTTCGGGCATCGTCCGCCCGTCGCCTTCGAGGATTATCCTCATCGCCTCATCGTGGCTCAGGGGGGGTTTGTAGGGACGTCTGCTGACAAGTGCATCATATTGATCGCAGATCATGACGATCCTGCCTTCGATGGGGATCTCCTGCCCCTTGAGGCCCCGCGGATACCCGGTGCCGTCCCACCTCTCGTGATGATTGAGGGCGATTGAAGCCGCCATCTGCAGATGGGGGTGCCGGGAGCCCTGGAGGATCTTTTCGCCTATTGTGGTATGGGTCTTTATTATTTCGAACTCCGGCGGAAGAAGCGGCCCCTGCTTAAGCAGTATGTAATCAGGGATGCCTATCTTGCCTATGTCATGCATGGGGCTGGCGAAGGAGATGGTTTCGATGAAGTCCTGGGACATGCCCATGGCCCGGGCGAGCCTGCTTGAATAAAGCCCGATGCGGATGTTGTGCGTGCCCGTTTCGATGTCCTTGTACTCGGCCACCGTCGTCAGGCGATGCACAATCTCGTTATTGAGGCTCCTCACCATGGAAAGGGCGCCGGCAAGCTCCTGCGTCCTGTCCCTCACCGTCTCCTCGAGCATCTTTTTATAGTCCTTTTCCATGCGGGAGAGCCTTCCGTATTTCACCGCCCTCTCGATGCAGTGAAGGATATGCACGGATTTGTAGGGTTTGACTATGAAATCGAAGGCCCCCTTTTGAACGGCGTTGATGGCGGTGTTCAGATCGGCGTGAGCGGTCATCAGTATGACGGGGATCTCCGGATGCTCCAGGCGTATCTTTTCAAGCAGGTCTATTCCCGTCATCTCCGGCATCCTGATGTCGGCGAGCACCGCGTCCACCGTGAGCGTGGCAAGCGTTCTGGAGGCCAGGGCGGCGTCGCCGCAGGGGATGACAGGGTAGCCGTTTTCCTTCAGGAGGCCGGAAAGGGCTTCAAGGACGAAGGGTTCATCGTCCACGATGAGGACGGCGCCGCGGCCCTCCTCGGAGAGCAGCATCTGGGCGCCGCGCACGACGACGCGGTCGCCGGCCACGACGCCTCCGGTCACGAACAGCCCGCCGGCCACCGGCGCGCCGGTCGCCACGACGCGCCGGACGAAGCGCCCGGGCCGCTCCTCG
>JAJYGJ010000080.1 GCA_021790695.1 Nitrospirota bacterium
TAATGTTCCTTTCCATAGAGGTGATGCTGAACGCCGTGAACCTGTCGCTGGTGGCGTTTTCCCGCTTCCTCAACGGCCTGCGCGGGCAGGTGCTCGTGATCTTCATCGTGGCTGTCGCCGCCAGCGAGGCGGCCATCGGGCTTGGCATTCTCGTGGCGCTCTACAGAAACAAGGCAACCGCCCAGATTGACAAGGTCTCGGAGATGAAGGGATGAACCATATCTATCCGCTCATACCTGGCCTGCCCCTTCTGGCCTTCCTCATAAACATCACGCTTGGGAAGAAATTCATCAGGGACAAGGCGCACCTGGTCTCCATCCCGCTTCTGACTGCTTCCTGGGCCCTGGCCATGTGGACCGTCTTCGAGGTCATGCACGGCCGCACGTATGACGGCGACCTCTACACGTGGGTGGTTTCGGGCAGTTTCAAGGTCTCCGTGGGTTTCCTGATAGACCAGCTTACCGCGGCGATGCTGGTGGTGGTCACGACCGTGGGGCTTCTGGTGCACCTCTACAGCGCGGGCTACATGCACGGCGACAAGGGCTTTTACCGGTTTTACGCCTACCTGGGCCTCTTCGTGTTTTCAATGCTCATGCTCATCATGTCCAACAACTTCCTGCAGCTCTATTTCGGATGGGAGGCGGTGGGCCTCTGCTCCTATTTCCTCATAGGCTTCTGGTACGAGAAGAAATCCGCCTCGGACGCCGGCAAGAAGGCCTTCATCGTGAACCGGTTCGGGGACTTCGGCTTCGGCCTGGGCATCATGCTCATATTCCTGACCTTCGGCAGCCTCCATTACGGCACGGTCTTCGGGGCCGCGGGCGGCATAGCCGGACGGACGATTGACATCCTGGGCAGGCCGGTCGGGCTTCCCACCGTGATCGCGCTGCTTCTTTTCGCCGGCGCGATGGGCAAATCGGCCCAGTTCCCGCTGCACGTATGGCTGCCCGACGCCATGGAAGGCCCGACGCCGGTGTCCGCCCTCATACACGCGGCCACGATGGTCACCGCGGGCGTGTTCATGGTCTCAAGGTGCAGCCCCATATTCAACCTCTCGCCGACGGCGATGGGCTTCGTGGCCGTCATCGGCGCCTTCACCGCGCTTTTCGCCGCCACCATAGCGCTTACGCAAAACGACATAAAGCGCGTCATCGCGTACTCCACCATAAGCCAGTTGGGCTACATGGTACTGGCCTGCGGCGTGGGCGCGTACGGCGCGGGCGTATTCCACCTTTTCACCCACGGGTTCTTCAAGGCCCTGCTCTTCCTGTGCGCGGGCTCCGTCATGCACGCCATGTCCGGGGAGCTGGACATCTGGAAGATGGGCGGCCTTAAGAAATACATGCCCGTGACGTACTGGACCTTCCTGCTGGCCTCGATAAGCATATCCGGCATCCCGCCCTTCGCGGGCTTCTTCAGCAAAGATGAGATTCTGGGCATGGCGTTCGCCTCCGGTCCCCTGGGCAAGTTCCTCTGGGCCGTCGGCGCCTTTACGGCGCTGCTGACCGCCTTTTACTCCTTCAGGGTCGTCTTCGTGGCCTTCCACGGTAAATTCCGCGGCACGCATGAGCAGGAGCACCATCTGCACGAGTCTCCGAAGTCGATGACCATTCCCCTGATGGTGCTGGCCGTGGGCGCCGTGGCCGGGGGCTGGATAGGCATCCCGTCCTCGCTGAGCGGCCTCTTCGGCCTGGGGCATATAGACCTGGTCGGGCCTTTCCTGGGCGCCGTCGTCGGGGAGCCGCACTTCCACCAGGCGCTCTCCACCGAATATCTCCTCATGGGGACCTCTGTGCTGCTGGGATTCCTGGGCGTCCTGCTGGCCGCCTACATGTACATCTGGAACCCGGAGCTGCCGGGGGTCATCGCCCGGGTCTTCAGACCGGCTTACCTGCTCTCCTGGAACAAGTATTACGTGGATGAGTTTTACGACCGCACGGTCATCCGGCCCACCCTCTGGGTCGCCAGGAACGTCATAGTGGGCGTGACCGACGGCAAGTGGATAGAAGGGGTGGTAAACGGCGTGCCGGCGGCGATAGGCCGCTTCGGACGGGTCTTGAGAAAAATCCAGTCCGGCGTTGTGCAGGATTACGCGGACATGATGGCGCTGGGGGTCTTCGCCTTCGTCGCGGCCATCCTGATCATATTCATAAAATAAATATGCGTCACCATATATGAAAAACAGCGGTTTGCCTGAGAAAGCGGGTACAAGATGATTCCGAACGCACTGCCTTACCCTGTGCTGAGCACGCTTATATTCCTGCCCGTCGCGGGGGCGATCCTCCTGGCGCTCGTAAGCAGAAAGCAGGAGGGGCTCATAAAGGCGCTGGCGCTCGTTTTCACCGTGGCCGACTTCGCGGTCTCGCTGCCCATATTCTTCAATTTCGACAAGACCACGGCCAAGATGCAATTCGTCGAGCTTTATAACTGGATACCCGCCTTCCATACGCAGTATTTCGTGGGCGTGGACGGCATAAGCGCCCTCTTCGTGCTGCTTTCGACCCTTGTCACCATACTGTGCGTCCTCATATCCTGGAAGTCCATCAGGAACAAGACGAAGGAGTTCTACATGTCCATCCTCTTCCTGGAGGGGGCCATGATAGGGGTCTTCTGCTCCCTGGACTTTCTTCTTTTCTACCTGTTCTGGGAGGCCATGCTCATCCCGATGTATCTGCTGATCGGCGTCTGGGGCGGTCCCAACAGGCTCTATGCCGCGATAAAGTTCTTCCTCTACACGCTCGTGGGCAGCGTGCTCATGCTGGTGGGTATCGTCTATCTCTACAATTACGCCGGGACCTTCAATATACTGGCGCTCGAAAAACTCAATTACCCGGTTGCGATGCAGATGTGGCTTTTCTGGGCCTTCTTCGCGGCCTTCGCGGTGAAGGTGCCGATGTTCCCCGTGCACACGTGGCTTCCCGACGCCCATACCGAGGCGCCGACGGCCGGCAGCGTCATACTGGCCGCCGTCCTTATCAAGATGGGCGCCTACGGATTCCTCAGGTTTTCGCTCCCCATGTTCCCCCAGGCCTCCCGGGCGATGGCCCTGCCCATAATGGTCCTGTCCGTGATCGCCATAATCTACGGCGGCATAGTCTGCCTCGCCCAGACAGACTTGAAGAGGCTTATCGCCTACAGCTCGGTCAGCCACATGGGCTTTGTCACCCTCGGCATCTTCGCCCTTAACGTCCAGGGCCTGGAGGGGGGTATCCTTCAGATGCTAAACCATGGAGTAGTGACAGGCGCTCTCTTCCTGTGTATAGGCATAATCTACGACCGCACCCACACCCGCCAGATCGCCGATTACGGCGGGGTCGCAACAGTGCTCCCCATATACGCGGCCTTCTTCATGCTCTTTACCCTGGCCGCCATCGGGCTGCCCGGCACCAACGGCTTCATAGGCGAGTTCCTGATAATCCTGGGCGGCTTCATGGCAAGCAAGCTTGCCGGCGTCTTTGCCGCAACCGGGATCATCATCGGCGCGGGCTACATGCTCTGGCTCTACCAGAGGGTCTTTTTCACGGGGGTGAACCCGAAGGTGAGCCTGCTGTCGGACATCAGCGGGCGGGAGCTGATGGCCATCGCGCCAATGGCGATACTCGTCTTCTGGATAGGGCTATACCCCAATGCGCTTCTGAGCTTCATGCACCCTTCGGTCGCCAACCTGCTTACCAGGATGCAGCCCGGCGCGCCGGGGGGGCTGTCCGCCTTCACTCATTTCCTGAAGGCCGTCTTCGCGTAACCCTTCGTTTTCTTGAGTTTGCCCCCCCTCCGCGGTCTGCCCGCCGTGGATATTTGACAATTCGGCCGCGCCCTAATAGCTTTTAATAAAATGACCAGGACAATCCCCTGCGCCCTGCTGGTTATATTTCTGGCCGGCCTGTTCCAGACGGCCTGGGCCGGGGTGCGCCTGGAGGTGCAAGTGGAAGGCGTGGGGGGGGAACTCAAAAAAAACGTCCTTGACTACCTGAGCATCGAGCGTCAGAAAAACGCCCCGGAAATGAACGAGGAGATAATGAAATCCCTCTTCCGCAAGGCCCCGGACGAGATTCGCACCGCCCTTCAGCCCTTCGGTTTTTACACCCCGGCCATCAAAAGCGGGCTTGAGAGGCAAGACGGGGGCTGGCGCGCGATTTTCGTGATCGACCCGGGCATGCCGGTGATAATCACAAAGGTGAATATCGTGATCACCGGGGCGGGCGCGTCGGAAGGGCCCTTTGAAAATTTCAAGGCGTCTTTTCCACTGAAAACGGGCCAGGTCCTCAACCAGCCGGCGTATGAAAAGGAAAAACGCCTTTTGCAGGAGGCGGCCATAAACCACGGGTTCCTGGATGCGGTATTTACAAGGCACCAGATACTCATCTACCCCGCGCGGCGCGCGGCGGAAATATTCCTCGGTTTCGACACCGGCCCGCAGTTCAGGTTCGGCCCCGTCACATTCGTCCAAACGCGCAAGATACTCAGTGCCAGGTTCCTGCGCAAATACCTCAAGTTCAAGGAGGGAGACCCGTACAACGTCCCGGTCCTTTTGGCGTTCCAGGACTCCCTGATCGGGAGCGGCTATTTCAGCCAGGTGCAGGTGACACCCGAGCAAGGCAAGACCGCGGGGCCCCTGGTCCCGGTCCTGGTCAAATTAACGCCGGCAAAACATTACCAGATATCGCTCGGCGCGGGCTATGGGACGGATACCGGCGTTCGCGGGCGGCTCGACTGGACGGACCGCTGGCTCAACAGGCGGGGTCACTTTATGAAGGTGAACCTCGCGCTGGCGGAGATAAAGCAGTACGCCGTTTGGCGCTACATCGTGCCATTCCCGCCGGCAAGCCATCTGGACTATACGCTGGGCTTTTTTGCCGAGGACACCACCATTGAGAAAAGCCAGACATACCTGGCCGGCGTCAGTTACACCAGGCCCGTGAGCCCCCGCTGGTTTCAGACGGTCTATTTCAACGTGGAAAGGGAGCATTTCACCGTCGCGGACGAGACGGCCACCTCCCGGCTCATCTTACCGGGCGCAACCTGGACCTATAAAAAGGTCCCGCCCAGCGCCTATGCAGACGAGGGCATCCGGCTAATCCTGGACGTCAAGGGCACGGCAAAGGCGATGGGCTCCAGCGTGTCAATGGTCCAGGCGCGGTTCCGGCCCAAATACGTCCGGGGGATAGGCGGTTTCGGCAGCCTGATACTCCGGGGCGACGCCGGGGCGACAGAGGTGGATAACTTTCAAAGGCTGCCTGCCTCTCTGCGGTTCTTCGCGGGCGGCGAAAACAGCATCCGCGGCTACAGCTACAAAACCCTCGGCCCGACAAACGCGGAGGGCCTGGTTGAAGGGGGCAAATACCTGCTGACGGCAAGCATCGAATACGACCAGAGGGTATATAAAAAATGGGGGGCCGCATTTTTCTATGACGGAGGGAACGCCTTCAGCAGCATCCCTTTCACCTGGAAATCGGGGGCGGGCGTGGGCATAAGGTGGTTTTCCATTGTGGGGCCGGTGAAGCTCGATTTCGCCTGGGCCATAAGCAACCCGACCCCGACCTTTCACATTTATGTCAGCATAGGGCCGGAGATATGAGCCGCGCGGGTCGCGCGATTGCCCGCATTATCCGGTACATTCTCTGGTCCGTCGCGGCCCTGATTGCCGCCGTCGCCCTCACCGTCCTTTTCATATTCAATTCGCCTCAGGCGCTCCGGTATCTTTTTTCCAGGTTCGCCCCGGCCGGGCTTACCGTGAAAAATATAAGCGGCACCCTGGCCGGACCTCTCAGGATGGAAGGGATAGTCTACGACAGGGCGGGAAACCGCGTGAGGATCGCGGCCCTGGGGATGGACTGGAGGCCGGCTGAACTACTGTCGCTTCGTTTCCACATAACCCGGATCACAATCACCAAAATGCAGGTCCTGGCAAAAAAAACCGGAACGGCCCGGGCGCGCCGCCCGGTGCGCCTTCCCCAACTGCGCCTGCCCCCTTTTTTTTCCCTTACACTCGATAAACTCACGGCCGAAGACGTCCGATACCTTCGCCCGCCGCCGGGAAAACCGGTCATCCTGGACCGTCTGACGCTCGGCGCCGGCATGCGGGGCGGCACTCTCATCATACGATACATGAACGCCCTTGCCCCACGGTACGCTATCGGGGTCAGCGGCAGGGTAATGACCATCGGCGACTACCCTTTAACACTCAGGACCAACTGGGCATTCGCGCCCGAAAAATATCCGCGCGCCGAGGGCTCGGGAACCGCGGCGGGCACGCTTGACAGGATGCGCATCATGGAGGCGGTAAAACCTCCCTATAACGCGAGGGTGGACTTTATCATCGCCAACCTCCTCCGGCGGCCCGGCCGGCAGATTGAATGGGATGGCAGTATCTCCTGGCGGCGGCTCCGGCTCAAAATGCCGGCCGGACGCAAGACGAAGACTATTGAAAGCCGGCGGGGCGAGCTCTCCTCGAAAGGCAACAGGGGCGCATACAGTTTCGGCCTCGATGCGGACGTTTCCCTGGAAAACGCCCCCCCGTTCCGGACCGTCGTAAAAGGCACCGGCGGCACGAATGCCCTGAGGGTCGACAGTTTCGCGGCTCACGTCATCGGCGGAAAGCTCCAAGGAAGCGGAAGGCTCTCCTGGAGGAAACCATCCGTCCGCTTTGCGTTTAAAATCGCCGGCAGGAGGCTCAATACCGCCCTTCTTTCGAGGAAATTAAAAAGGAAATGGAAGACAAGGGTCAACTTCGCGGCCGGCGTCTCCGGCGCAATATCGAAGGCGCGGCGCGACATCGATGTCGATATAAAGAGCATTGACGGGACCCTCCGGGGATACCCCCTCTCCGGAGCGGGGCGGATTCGCATGAAGGACCATGATTATTTCATCCCGGCCTTCAGCCTTCGCTCCGGCACGGCAAGGATTTTCGCATCGGGCAGTCTGGTAAACCGCCGGTGGGACCTCGATTGGAGGCTGAACGCGAAAAATCTGGGCGAAATGCTCCCGAATGCCGGCGGCCGGCTCTCCGCCCGGGGGACTCTGAAGGGGCGCGGGAAACCCGTTGTCACGGCCCGGATCGCCGGACGTGGCGTC
>JAJYGJ010000167.1 GCA_021790695.1 Nitrospirota bacterium
GGGGGAAAATATCTGGCTCTTCTTCGTGGGTATCGTCGTATTGCGCTCTATCATCTTTGTGAAGATGCCGCCCAGGGTCTCGATACCCAGGGAAAGCGGGGTCACGTCGAGGAGGAGGACCTCCTTCACCTCGCCTTTGAGCACCGCGCCCTGTATCGCCGCGCCGACGGCCACGACCTCGTCCGGGTTCACGGTCTTGTTGGGTTCTTTTCCGAAAAAGCCCTGCACGGTCTGCTGGACCTTGGGCGTCCTCGTCTGTCCCCCGACCAGGATCACTTCGTCCATCTTGCCGGCATCGAGAGCGGCGTCTTTGAGGGCGAGCTTGCACGGCCCGATGGTCCGTTCGATCAGGTCCCCGGTGATCTGCTCCAGCTTTGACCGCGAGAGCTTCATCAGCAGGTGCTTGGGCCCCGTCGCGTCGGCCGTGACGAAGGGCAGGTTTATCTCGGTCTCCATCGCCGTCGAAAGCTCGATCTTGGCCTTTTCGGCCGCCTCCTTGAGCCTCTGAAGCGCCATCCTGTCTTTTTTGAGGTCTATGCCGCTTTCCTTTCTGAACTCCTCCACCATCCAGTCCATTATCCTCATGTCGAAGTCGTCGCCGCCCAGATAGGTGTCCCCGTTGGTGGATTTCACCTCGATCACGCCTTCGCCTATTTCCAGTATGGAGATGTCGAAGGTGCCGCCGCCGAGGTCGTAGACGGCGATCTTCTCCTCTTTTTTCTTCTCAAGCCCGTATGCGAGGGCCGCGGCCGTGGGCTCGTTGATGATCCGGAGCACATTGAGCCCGGCGATCCTGCCCGCGTCCTTCGTGGCCTGCCTCTGGCTGTCGTCAAAATAGGCGGGCACCGTTATGACGGCGTCCGTGACCGGCTCGCCCAGGTAGTCCTCGGCCGCCTGCTTCAGTTTCTGGAGTATCATTGCCGATATCTCCGGCGGAGAGTAATTCTTGCCCCTCACCTCCACGTGGGCGTCGCCGTTTGCCGCCGCGGCTATCTTGTAGGGAAGCCGCTCCATGGCGTGTTTGGCCTCCGGAGAGCCAAACTTCCTGCCCATCAGCCTCTTTATGGAAAAGATGGTGTTTTCGGGGTTTGTTATGGCCTGTCTCTTGGCTATCTGTCCTACCAGTCTCTCCCCTTTATCGGTAAAGGCAACGACGGAGGGCGTGGTGCGGCTGCCTTCCTGGTTGGGAATTACAACCGGTTCCCCTCCCATGACCACCGCAACGACCGAGTTTGTCGTACCCAGGTCTATGCCTATGGCCTTACCCATTCTGCGATTCCTCCTTCATAATTTTTATATTCCTTCCATTAAAAATTTTCAATCTTCCTTTTTCCTGGATACGGCGACAAGCGAGGCGCGAAGCACCTTCCCGTTATGAACATAGCCGGTCCTCAGTTCCTCGACGACGGTCTTGTCCGGAGTGTCATCGCGCTCAACCTGGGAGATCGCGTGGTGGAACGCCGGGTCAAAGGGCCGGCCGAGGGCGTCAATGGCCTTTAGGCCGGCCTTCTCAAGCACCCTTTTAAGTTCCCGCAGGGTCATCTCCACACCCTGTGCGAGTCCGCTCTTGGTGTGCGGGGCGTGCTTGAGGGCGGTCTCCAGGTTGTCCAGGGTGGGCAGGAGCGCCGAGATAAGGTCCTCGACGGCCCTTTTCGATGCGTCCTCCCTCTCCCTTGCCGCCATCTTTCTGTAGTTTTCAAATTCGGCGTAAAGCCTCAGGTATTTCTCTTTTTCCTCCTCGACCTCTTTTTCGAGGGCGGCGATGGTCTCCTCCGGGGGCCTTTCCTCTATCAGGCCTTCCTCCTTCGTCCGGCCCTCCCGTTTCTCAAAGATGTTTTCTTCGGCCATGTTTTTCCCCGCTCCTTAATAGAACCTGTCTCAAAATCGCTTCCGGCTGTCCCGCCCTGGCGGGACTGAAATCGCGGCATACGGTGTCATCAAGGGAAAATCGTCCTCAACGCAGCGATGCTCCGCCTCCGGGCGCTTTCCCCTTTCTTCCTTGTCTGCCACGATTTCCTCTCTCTTTCGCTTCAGAATCAATTTTGAGACAGGTTCTAAATTCATTAAACATTAGTTAAGATTGAGTGCAAACGCTAACGCGCCAGCGCCTCGGTTATGATTTTGGCTATGCCATGCACCATGGCCATCGCCTTCGGGTAGTCCATCCTGGTCGGGCCTATGACGCCGACGGTGCCCGCGGTCTTGCCTCCCCGCTTGAAGGCGGATACGACCATGCTCAAGTCCCTCATCTCCCTGACGGGATTTTCCGAGCCTATGACGACGGAAGGGGCGTCCTCGCTCTCGGAGCCCACCTGCTCCAGGAGCTTGAGCATGAAGTGCTTGTCCTCTATGGCCCCGGCGATCTGCCCGATCCGGTCGGAAAAATCCGGCAGCCCGATGAAATCCGAAAACCCGCTGATATAGATGTCTCCCGCGGGAAATGTAAGGGCCTCGCGGCATATCCTTACGGCCTTGGATATAAGAATATCACATAACGCCTTTTCCCTCGACATCTCCCTGATAAGCTTGAAACGTATCTCGTCGATCGTATAACCCGAAAATTCCTGGTTCAGGTATTCGGATATCCTCCTTAAGGTGCGCGGGGAAAGCGCCTGGTCCATCCGGATGAGCTTGTGCTTTATGAGCCCCTCGTCCGTAAGGAGCATGACCGCCACATAGTTGCCCCGGTAACTGAAGAGCTCCATGCGGTTCAGGGTGGTCTTGCCGGACTTCATGGGCGCGGCCAGCCCCAGGTATTTCGAGCGCTCCGAAAGCGTCCTTGCCGCCATCTCCAGGAGCCCGCCCAGGTCTTCCCTGGCGGCCTCGAGCCTGGCGATGAAGGACTCCAGCAGCCCGTCTTCGGCCTCCCGGCGCTTCGAGATATAGTCCACATAAAACCTGTACCCCCTGTCGGTGGGCACCCTGCCCGCGGAGGTGTGGGGCTGCGCCAGGAACCCGAACTCCTCGAGGTCCGCCATAATGTTCCTTATCGTGGCCGGGGAGAGGTTAAAGGAGTACGCCTTCGTGATGAACCTGGAGCCAACCGGTTCATTCGTGCTGATGTAGCTCCTCACTACCGAATACAGCACCCTTTCGGTGCGCTCGTTAAGCATCTCCATATCCGCCGCCTCCCGCCATCGTCTTTAGCACTCAAACATCGAGAGTGCTAAAATAATTTAGCAGCTTGTGCTCCGCCCTGTCAAGCGATCCTTGCCGGAAGGCCCCAGTCGAGCTTGTCGTCCATGAGCTTCCGGTAGAATTTCGGCGTTACGAAGGACTGGGCGTGTATCTCGTCGTCATAGTATCTGGTTTGTATCTCGAATTTCCGCCTCGCCTCGCGCGGGTCCAGGGACACGGAGCCGACCGCGAAGGCCCACAGGTTGCCCGGATAGGTGGCGATGGTGGCGGTGTAGAGGTCGACCGAAGGGAATGATTCCTTCAATATCTGCTGCACCTTCCTCACGGTCTCCTTATGATAGATGAGCGATTCGGAATGGGTGACGAAAAAGCCGTCGCCGGAGAGGCAGTCTTTCACCGCCGAAAAGAAATTTTTGGTGTAGAGGCTCCGGGCGAAACCGATGATATCTGTGGAGTCCACGATTATGACGTCAATGTCGCCCCGCGGGGTCTTTCTTACGAACTCCGCGCCGTCCATGGGCCGTATCTCGACCCTCGGGTCGTCCAGGCCGGACGAGACGGACGGAAAAAATTTCCGGGAAATCTCTATCACCTTTTCGTCTATCTCCACGAGATAGACCTTCTGCACGCTTTCGTGCTTCAGCACCTCCCTTACCACCCCGCCGTCGCCCCCGCCTATCACGATTACCTTCCGGGGGGCGGGATTGGCGTGCATCACGGGATGGGTGAGCATCTCATGATAGAAAAACTCGTCCGCCTCGGTCATCTGAACGGTCCCGTCCAGCAGGAGCATCCTGCCGAAATCGGGGCTCTCGAGGACGGCTATCTCCTGGAACCTGCTCTTCCCCTTGTAGAGTATGTTTTCGATCTCGTAGCAGTACCCGACCGGGGAAAAAGGCGCGCTTTCAAAGAATTTTATCATCTTGCTTCACCCCCCTGGAGGATTGATATTTCCGCGGCAAACCGCCAGCGGCAAGTCCTGCGATACGCAGGACAATACGCCCGCCATCCGTCAAACGAGCAGCGTCTTCGGTATTGCGAAACCGTTGAATTCCGACGCGTACGAGGTCGTATAGGCCCCGCATGAGAGGACCAGCACCAGGTCCCCCACCGCCGGCTCCCTGAGCATCACGTTCGTGTCGATTACGTCGAAGCTGTCGCAGCTCGGCCCGGCGACGGTCCAGGGCCTCCGGGCGCTCCCATCCGTTTCTCCGGATTGCCCGCCCCCGCCGGCAGCCGGATTGCGCTCCACTATGTAGCTGTACCTGATCCCCCCGACGCTCTCCATGAGGCCGTTAAAGACGCCCACGTCCAGGTGAAGCCAGTCCTCGTCCGCCCGCCGCGACTTGCCTATGACCCGGCTCACGAAGACGCCGGCGTCGCCCACCACCGCCCTGCCCGGCTCGATGAAGACCGAAATGCCCGGCGGGAAAAGCTCGCCTATGAGCCCGTCGATGTTTTTTTCGATCCTCTCTATCCCCATGACAACCTTGGTGTATCTTACCGGATAACCGCCGCCGATGTTGAGGACGCTTAAATTTATGCCGTTTCCGGCGGCGATCTCCCAGAGGATTTTCGCCTTGTAAAGGGCATTGTTCCAGTTGTAGACGTTCGTGCACTGTGAGCCCACGTGGAAAGTGATGCCCACGGGGTCGAGCCCCCGCCGGGCGGCGTGGGATATGAGGGCCGCGCCCTCGTCTATCTCCACCCCGAATTTCTTGCTGAGGGGCCATTCGCTGCCCTCGTTGGGGACCGAAAGCCTGAGATAGACCTTTGCGCCGGGGACCATGCGGGCCAGTTTCTCCACTTCCTCCCTGGAATCGTAGGCGTAGTATTTTATGCCGTAGGCGGCCGCCCGTTCGAGGAATTTGAACGTCTTCACGGGATTGGAGGTGATGATCCTCCCGGCCTCGACGCCCAGCCGGGCCAGAAGCTCAAGCTCCCCCTCGCTTGCTATCTCGAAGTTCAGGCCGAGGCCGGCCAGGAACCTGACGACTTCGAGCCCGGGGTTCGCCTTGACCGCGAAAAAGACCTTCGAGCCCCGTATGTTTTTCCCGATTGCCGCGGCCTTCCTTTTCACCTGCTCGCCGTCCATGAGGAGCACGGGGGTCTCGACCTCGTGCGTGTCCAGAAATGAAAGGACGTTCAGGAGCGAGGACTTCGATATGATCTCCCTGTGGAACGGCTCTATCCCGAAAACTCTTGTCATAAGCTTGATATTATAAATGGTTTTAAAAAAAACCGGTTATCCGCTTTAAAAGCGCGGCCCTCGCCTCCCTGTCAAAGACGGTCTCCGCATGGTTCAAGTGAAAATTCAGGTGCTCCCGCGCGTGCGGGCAGACGGCGCTTTCCGCGGAGACAAGCCCGTCGCCAAGCCCGTCTTTTATCTCGTCCGGCACTGCCCATCCGGGGGCTATTTTCTCCAGCGCCTCCGGGAAACCGATACCCAGGAGATTGAAAAACCGCGGGTCCGTGCCCCCGGCCGATACCGAAGGGCACCGTGTCCGCGGGGGCCTCAAGCCGGCGAAAAAGGCGGAGCCGGGCAGAAGCTCGGCCACCGCGGGGCTTTGAATGAAGGCGAGCATCCTGTTTACGGCCACCCCGATGCGGGATTCCGGTTCGCCCCTCCGGAGGGCCTTTACGGCCATCGCCGCGGGGGCCGCTATCACCGCCCATCTTGCCAGCGTCGTGCCCTTATGCGGGCCCGCGATGCTCACGAAACCTTTTATCAACGGGTCCGGCCGTTCGAGATACTTGCTTATGACCAGGGCGCCCCTGGAGTGGCCCACGAGCACCACCTTTTGCCCCGCCGGCTTTTCCTCCCGCACCCTGTCCAGCAGCGCTTCGAGGCCGGCCAGCGCCTCTTCGATCCTCCCAGCCGGCCGCTTGAAAGAGAAGGCGACGGTGGTGAAGCCGGCAAGGGCAAGATCATGATAGAGGCTCCGGAGCCCCGTGGGCTTTTGATGCGCGCCGGGGCCCTGGAGCCCGCCTGTCCGCAGCAGGGTCCTGAGCGGGAAAAGCCCTCCCAGGATTCGCGCGTCTTCCGGGGCGGCCCATATCCTCTTGTCAACGCCCAGGCCGTGGACAAAGACCGCCCACGGCATATCCCTTTTCCCCCGGATGATCGCCGCGCCTTCCCACTCGTCCCCGGCCACTTTTCCGGACATTTTCTCTTTCCCGGCCCTTTTCCGGCCTTTATCGTCCATCGCCACCAATATTATGCGCGGGCATCGCGCCTGTCAATAAATCAAAAGAGCAGGCAGTGTCGCAGTTTGGTTTCGCCGGGCGATGGCGCTTTCGCTTTTTTGGCTTTGAGTTCCCGTGGAACTCAATGTAGGGAATTTTAAATTTTATGTGTGATGCGGAAGACGGATGGTCGCAAGGCGCAGTGGGCTGGCGGTGAGCGAAACGCGCCCCCGGGGCGGCCCGCCGCAGGTGGGATCAGCCGCCCTGAGGCCCCGCGCAAAGCCCGCCTTGGAGGGATGGGGTGCGGGGCCGAATTGGCGCGGGAGCCGAACCGCCTGCCCTACTCCGCGGCGAACGAGTAGAGCATGCCCTCTATACGGTTAAGAGTCCTGCCGCTTCGGGCGCTTGGCGCAGTCGAGGACCTTTTTCCTCAGCCTGACCGAGGAAGGCGTGACCTCCACAAGCTCGTCTTCCTTTATGAACTCTATAGCCTGTTCAAGGGTAAGGAGCCTCGGCGGCACAAGGCGGAGGGCCTCGTCCGCATTGGACGCCCTCATGTTGGTGAGTTTCTTTTCCCTGGTGACGTTTACGTCTATGTCCACTTCACGGGAGTTCTCGCCTATTATCATCCCCTCGTAAACCTGCGTGCCGTCCTTTATGAAAAGGGTGCCCCTCGGCTGGAGATGGAAAAGCGCGTAACCGGTGGCCGGCCCCTTCCTGTCGGCGACGAGCGCCCCGGTCTGCCGCTTGGATATCGGTCCCTGCCAGGGCTCATAGCCCGCAAAGATATGGTTTAAAAGACCCATCCCCCTGGTGTCTATCAGGAACTGGGAACGGAAACCGATGAGCCCGCGCGAGGGGATAAGATACTCCAGCCTCACCCTGCCGTGATTGTCGTTTTTCATACTCATCATCCTGCCCTTGCGGATGCCCACCTGCTGGGTGACCACGCCCATGTGCTCCTCCTGGATGTCGATGACCAGGCGCTCCATCGGCTCCTTGAGGACGCCCCCTTCCGTTCTGGTGATTATCTGGGGCATCCCGACGGACAACTCATAGCCCTCGCGGCGCATCATCTCCACCAGGATGGCAAGCTGAAGCTCTCCCCGGCCCATCACCGTGAAGGAGTCCGTGCCCGAAAAATCCACTTTTATGCTCACGTTATACAGAAGCTCCTTTTCCAGGCGCTCCCTCAGGTGCCTCGACGTGACAAACCTGCCTTCTTTCCCCGCGAAAGGCGATGAGTTGATCGAAAAGAGCACCTGGATGGTGGGCTCGTCGACCGCTATCCTGGGCAGCGGCGCGGGGTATTCCGGATGGCAGATCGTATCGCCTATATTGATGCCCTCCACCCCGGCAAGAGAAATGATGTCGCCGGCCATGGCGGATTCCGTCTGCACCCGTTTCAGGCCGTCGAAGGCGTAGATGGCGGATATCTTCGTGTTTTTCTCCCCGTCTTTGCCCATTATCAGGATCGGGTCTCCGTGAGCGAGCCTGCCTGAAAATACCCTCCCTATGGCGAGGCGCCCCTTGTAATCGTCATAATCTATGTTCGTCACCAGTATCTGCAGCCTGCCCTCCTCCTCATATTCCGGGGCCGGTATGTGACTGAGGATGAGATCGAAGAGGGGCCTTAAATCTCCGGGGCCGACAGCGGCCCCGCTGGCAGATCCACCGGCGAGCC
Source organism: Nitrospirota bacterium (assembly GCA_021790695.1). Lineage (GTDB taxonomy): Bacteria > Nitrospirota > Thermodesulfovibrionia > Thermodesulfovibrionales > JdFR-88 > JAJYGJ01. Next base: position 8,009 of record JAJYGJ010000167.1, read on the forward strand.
CGCTGGTGGGCCCATCGGTGGGATCGAGTAGCGCCAGGCCGACCTTTGCGTTCGTATAGATGATCGGGAAATCGAGCTGGTCTTCCTCCGCGTCCAGGTCTATGAAGAGGTCGTAGACCTCGTTCAAGACTTCCTGGATGCGGGCGTCGGGCCTGTCTATCTTGTTTATGACCAGTATCGGCGCGAGCTTCAGTTCAAGGGCCTTCCTGAGGACAAACCTTGTCTGCGGCAGGGGCCCTTCGGAGGCGTCCACAAGGAGGAGCACCCCGTCTACCATCTTGAGCGTGCGCTCCACCTCGCCGCCGAAATCCGCGTGTCCCGGCGTATCGACGATATTTATCGTGCACCCGCCGTATGTTATCGCCGTGTTTTTCGCCATTATCGTGATGCCCTTTTCGCGCTCCAGGTCTATGCTGTCCATCACGCGCTCCTCGACCTGCTGGTTGGCGCGGAAGATGCCGGACTGATGGAGCATGGCGTCCACCAGGGTCGTCTTGCCGTGGTCCACGTGGGCTATTATGGCGATGTTGCGGATATCGTTTCGTCTGATTGCCATCGAAAACCTCGATTCTTTATTTGTTCAGCCTTTTAGTATAACCTTTTTACCGCGTTCATTGAAAACCGCCCCCCATTCTGTTTAAACATCCGCAAACACCGGCAGACGCCGTGACCGCGATCACAAATACGCGGAAAAAAAACGCTTTTTATTTACAGCCGCGCTCCCGAATGTGTAAAATACCGCAGGCTTATTGAAGAAATCCCCCGGCGGGTGAGAGAATGATAGCCAGGTACACAAGGCCCGAAATGGGCCGCTTGTGGCGGACCGAGACCAGATACCAAAAATGGCTCGAAGTGGAGCTTGCCGTCTGCGAGGCGTGGGCCTCGGCCGGCCGGATACCGGCGGCCGCCCTCAACGAGATAAAACAAAAGGCCGGTTTCGACACCGCCAGGATTGACGAGATAGAGGCCGAGGTCCGGCACGATGTGATCGCCTTCCTGACGAGCGTGGCGGAGAAGATCGGCCCGGCATCGAGGTACGTTCACATGGGGCTTACGTCCTCGGATGTCGTGGACACCGCGCTCGCGCTCCAGATGAGGGAGGCCGCGGGCATCATCATCCGGGACGTAAAGGCGCTTCTGTCCGTCCTCAAGGCCGGGGCGTTTGCCTACAAGGACACCGTCTGCATGGGCCGAAGCCACGGCGTGCATGCCGAGCCCGTGACCTTCGGCCTGAAATTCGCCCTGTGGCACGAGGACATGAGGAGGAACCTTCAGAGGCTCCTTGCCGCCAGGAGGGAAATAAGCGTCGGGAAGCTGTCCGGGGCGGTGGGGACGTTTTCAAACATCCCTCCCAGGATCGAGGAGTTGGTCTGCCGCCGGCTGGGACTGAAACCCGAGCCCGTGGCGACCCAGGTGGTCCAGCGCGACAGGCACGCCCAATATATCCTTTGCCTGGCCCTGCTTGCAGCAGGCGTGGAGAAGATAGCCGTCGAGATCAGGCATCTGCAGCGCACCGAGGTGCTCGAGGCCGAAGAGCCCTTCGGAGAGGGACAGAAAGGCTCCTCCGCCATGCCCCACAAGAGAAACCCCGTCGGCTCCGAAAACCTCTCGGGTCTTGCCCGCGTGGTGCGCTCAAACGCGGTCGCGGCCCTGGAAAATGTCACCCTGTGGCACGAAAGGGACATCTCGCACTCCTCGGTGGAGCGCGTCATCATACCGGACAGCTCGATACTGGCCGATTACATGCTCTGCAGGCTCACCGGAATCCTGGAGGGCCTGCGGGTCCATCCGGACAGGATGAAGGCCAACATGGAGCTCTCCCACGGCCTCCACAACTCCCAGCGCGTCCTTCTGGCCCTCACCCAAAAGGGCATGACGCGGGAAGACGCCTACAGGCTCGTGCAGCAAAACGCGATGAAAAGCTGGAAGAGCGGAGAGAGTTTCCTGAAACTTCTCTTGAAGGACCAGGAGATAAAGAAATACCTGGGCCGCGCCGAACTGAAGGGACTTTTCTCCACGGAGCCTTATCTGAAGAACGTGGATTTCATATTTGACAGGGTCTTTCAGAATATTACGGGGTCTTTCAGACCCGGTCTGGGGGGGAGGAGACGGAAATGAAGGCAAGGGTTTACGTGAGGCTGAAGGCCTCGGTGCTTGATCCGCAGGGCAAGGCGGTGCTTTCGGGCCTTCAGGGCCTCGGTTTCGAGGGACTGGAGGACGTGCGCGTGGGGAAACTGATAGAGATAACCTTCTCCGGGGCGGTGCGGAAGGAGGAGGCGGGCCGCGCCGTGCACCGGATGTGTGAAAAACTCCTGGCCAACACGGTCATCGAAGAGTTCGATTACGAGATCATCGAATGAACGCTTTTTCTTTTTTCCTCAATATTTCCGGCCTGTTCGAAGGCGGCGTTCGATTGACATTATCCGCGCGCTTTTTTTATATTCTTTTGCGATGACGACCACCACGCTGGGCCAGATGCTCGTCTCGTTTCAGGTAGTGACCGAGGAACAGCTCAAGCAGGCGCTGGCCCTCCAGAGACGCGAGGGGATCAAGCTGGGCGGCGCGCTGGTCAAGTTGGGCTATATCTCGGAAAAAGGCCTGCTGGGCTTTCTGAGCAGGCAGTACGGGCTTCCCTCCATGGAGATCGGGCAGGCGAATATCGACCCCGCCGTCATAAAACTGATTCCCGGCGAGATGGCGAAGAAATACCAGATATTGCCGGTGGCCAGGGTGGGGGCCACGCTCACCATAGCCAGCGCCGATCCCTCGAACGTCTTCGCCATAGACGACGTAAAGTTCATGACGGGCTACAACGTGGACATCGTCCTGGCCGGTGAAAGCGAACTGGCGGCCTCCATAGCGAACTACTACGGGGGCGAGATAAAAAGGCCGGGGACGGCGGGGCGTCCCGCGGCGGACAGCCGCGCCACGGCCGCCATACTGGAGGCAAAGGACTTCGTAACGAAACAGGAAACCGGGGAGGACCAGGCCGAAGATGGCCTGGTCATGGACTCCATGGTCGATGTGGAGGAGTTCGACAAGGTGGTGGGCAGCGCGCTTGACGACATAGAGGCCGTCGAGGAAAAGGAAGACGGCGATGCAATAAAGGAAGTCGATGCCCCCATCGTAAAGCTCGTAAACGGGATACTCGTAAACGCCATCAAGGCCAGGGCGAGCGATATCCACCTGGAACCCTACGAGGCGTCGCTCCGGGTCCGCTACCGCGTTGACGGCGTGCTCTACAACGTCATGAACCTCCCGGTGAAGATAAGGGCCGCGCTCACCTCCAGGATAAAGATAATGTCCAGGCTGGACATCGCGGAACGAAGGCTCCCGCAGGACGGCAGGATAAAGCTGAAACTGGGCAGGAAAAGGGAGATAGATTTCCGCGTCTCCGTTCTGCCCTGCCTCTTCGGAGAAAAGACGGTCCTCCGCATCCTTGACAAATCGAACCTCCAGGTGGACCTGGCGAAACTGGGGTTCGAGGAGGGCGCCCTCGGGGATTTCATGGCGGCCCTCGACAAGCCTTACGGGATGATACTGGTCACGGGCCCCACCGGAAGCGGCAAGACCACCACCCTCTATTCGGCCCTGAATTACCTGAACAAGCCGGGCACAAACATAATGAGCGCGGAAGACCCCGTGGAGTACAATTTCGTCGGCATAAACCAGGTCCATGTCCGGGAGGACATAGGGCTCACCTTCGCCTCGGCCCTCCGTTCCTTCCTGAGACAGGACCCGGACATCATAATGGTGGGCGAGATCAGGGATTTCGAGACCGCCGAGATCGCCATAAAGGCGGCCCTCACGGGCCACCTTGTCCTCTCCACGATCCATACAAACGACGCGCCCGCCACCATAAACAGGCTCCTGAACATGGGCATTGAGCCGTTCCTCGTCTCCAGTTCCGTGATACTTATCCTCGCCCAGCGGCTTGCAAGAAGGATCTGCGCCCACTGCAAGGAGGAGGAGAAGGCCCCCAGGCATGCCCTTCTCCAGGTAGGGTTCTCCGAGGAGGAGGCCGACCAGGTGAAGATATTCAGGGGCAAGGGATGCCCCGCCTGCAACAACACCGGATACAGGGGAAGGGTCGCCCTCTACGAAGTCATGGTGCTCGGTGAAGAGTTAAAGCAGCTCATCCTCGAGGGGGCCCCCGCGGACGAGCTTAAAAAGGCGGCCATGGGGTGCGGCATGAAGACGCTGCGCATGAGCGGGCTGGCGAAGGCAAGGGAAGGGATCACCACCATCGAGGAGGTGCTGAGGGTAAGCTTTGGGAATTAGGATATCCGATATCCGGCGTTTGACGTAAAAAGGTAAAAAGGAGAAGAAAATTTGGCCGAAACTCTTTTGTTTGAGCTTCTGAAGACCATGATAGAGAAAGGGGCGAGCGACCTGCATATAACGACCAAGACCCCGCCCAGGTTCCGCATCGACGGGAAACTTATGCCCCTGGGCGGGGAGATACTAAACGAGGCCGACACGAAGAGCCTCTGTTACAGCGTGCTCACGGACGCGCAGAAACAGCGCTTCGAGGAGGTAAACGAGCTGGATTTCTCCTTCGGCCTGAAGGGTATCAGCCGCTTCAGGGGCAATGTCTTCATGCAGAGGGGCGCGGTAGCCGGCGTCTTCAGGGCCGTGCCCTTCGGCATAAAGAGTTTCAGCGAACTGGGGCTTCCCGCGATCGTCTCCGAACTGGCCAAAAAGCCCAGGGGGCTTGTGCTCGTCACGGGCCCCACCGGCTGCGGCAAGTCCACCACGCTGGCCGCCATGGTGGACATCATAAATTCCGAGCGAAGCTGCCACATCATCACCGTCGAAGACCCCATCGAATACCTGCACGCGCATAAAAAATCCCAGGTAAACCAGAGGGAGGTAAACGCCGACACCATCAGTTTCAAAAACGCCCTCAAGCACATCCTGAGGCAGGACCCGGACGTGGTGCTCATAGGCGAAATGCGCGACCTGGAGACGATAGAGGCCGCCCTTACCGTCTCGGAGACGGGACACCTCACCCTGGCAACACTCCATACGAACTCCGCCGTGCAGACGTTAAACAGGATAATAGACGTCTTTCCGCCGCACCAGCAGGACCAGATCAGGGTGCAGCTCTCCTTCGTGCTCGAAGGGGTCATCTCGCAGCAGCTCCTGCCCAAAAAAAGCGGCACCGGAAGGGTGATGGCGGTGGAGGTGCTGATACCCACCCCGGCCATAAGAAATCTCATAAGGGAAGACAAGCTGCACCAGATATACGGCAGCATGCAGACCGGCCAGGCACAGTCCGGGATGCAGACCATGAACCAGTCGCTCGTCGAGCTTATGAACAAGAACCTGATTTCGTTCGAAGAAGCCGCCGGACGCTCCACGATGCTGGACGAGTTCCTCGCGGTCGTAAAAAAGGAAAATAAAACTCCTAATCCAAGGAGGTAATCAGGAATGGCTACCGTTTTTCAGTGGTCCGGAAAAACCAGGGCCGGGGCGGTCGAGGGAGGGGAAATGGCCGCCGGCTCAAGGGACGAAGTCGTAACCCAGCTCAGGAAAAGAAACATAATCCCCACGTCGATCACGAAAAAGAAAAAGGGAATAGTCATCAATCTTCCCTTCGGAGGCGGGATAAAGGAAAAGGACGTGGTCATTTTCACGAGGCAGTTTTCAACCATGATAGACGCGGGGCTGCCCCTGGTGCAGGCCCTGGACATTCTCGCCTCCCAGGCGGCCAACAAGCGCTTCGCCTCGATAATAGGGCAGATAAAGTCCGAAGTGGAAGGGGGCTCCACTTACGCCGACGCCCTACGCAAACAGCCGAAGGCCTTCAGCGAGCTCTATGTGAACATGGTCGCCGCCGGCGAGGCCGGCGGCATACTGGACACCGTCTTGAACCGGCTGGCCGCTTACATGGAAAAAGCGATAAAGCTCAAAAGGAAGGTAAAAGGCGCCCTTACCTACCCGATAATAGTTACCCTGGTCGCGGTGCTGGTCGTGACGATCATAATGGTAAAGGTCGTGCCCACCTTCTCCCAGATGTTTTCGTCCCTGGGCGGCACGCTGCCCGCCCCGACCCGGATCGTCATCGCCCTCAGTCATTTCCTGGCCGGCAAGGGCGGTCTCTTCATGCTTGTCTTTATCGCAGCGGCCGCGATCGGGATTTTCCAGTTCGGCAGGACCAAAAAAGGCAGGCTCGTCATCGACAGCATCATTCTGAAGCTGCCCATATTCGGGATCCTTCTGCTGAAAGTGGCCGTGGCGAAGTTCACCAGGACCCTGGGGACCCTGATAGGTAGCGGCGTGCCGATCCTGGACGGGCTTGATATAACGGCCAAGACCGCGGGCAACAAAAGGATAGAGGGCGCGGTTATTTGCGTGAAAAACGCCGTTCAGGAGGGTAAGACCCTGGCAGAGCCACTCACGGAGCAGAAGGTGTTCCCGAACATGGTGACGCAGATGATCTCCGTGGGAGAGTCCGCGGGCGCCCTCGACGCGATGCTCAGCAAGATAGCGGATTTCTACGACGATGAGGTGGACGCGGCCGTATCGAACCTCACGGCCATGCTGGAGCCCCTCCTGATGGTCTTCCTGGGAGGCGTCATCGGCTTCATAGTGATCGCCATGTACCTGCCCATATTCAAGATGGGCCAGCTCATCCACTGATAAAAAACAGTGATGAGGCCGGCGAAAAACTCCGAAACGGCGAAAATAAAGGCCCTGATAACATTCAGGGCCTTTTTCGTGACCGTGCTCCTGGGGTCTTTCACCGTATTCGAGATCGGCAACCGCGCCTTCCCTCACCCGGAAGCCGTATTCAGACTGATCGAGATCCTCTACGGGCTGACGATAGCCTACGTCTTTTTCCTTGGAAAGGTGAAGCCCAGGCCTTTCGCGTATTTTCAGCTCACCCTGGACGTCCTGGCCGTGTGTGTTCTCATCTACCTTACCGGGGGGATAGAAAGCTGGTTTCCATTCCTGCTGATACTTCTCGTCCTGGCCTCCGGGATAATCATAGGCAGGCGCGCGGGGTTCGTCATCGCCTCGCTCTCCTCCATCCTCTACGGGTCAATGATAGACCTCCAGTACTGGCGCCTGATCCCCCTGCCCTACGGCATGGCGTTCTACGAGAAGGACTTCCTTTACAACATCTTTTCAAACATAACCGCGCTATACCTTACGGCTTATCTTACCGGATACCTCTCCTGGCGCCTGGAGAGGACATCCAGAAAGCTGGAGGAGAAGGCTACGGACTTCCGCGAGCTTACGGCCTTCAACAAGGAGGTGCTGGAGAACATGCCAAGCGGCCTCATGGTGATGGACGGCGGGGGGCGCCTGATAACGCTCAACAGGGCCGGGGCCGCGCTCATGGGCATCAGCGGGCCGGAGGCGGCGGGCAGGCATATAAAAAGCATCTTCCCGTTCATTGCGGACCACAGGGCGCCGAACATAAGGGCGGAGGGCTCGATCATGACACCCGGGGGGGAAAAGACCATCGGCCTTACCGTCTGGGCGATGGATGGACCGGCGCGGGACGGACTGGCGGGCATGCCGTCCGGGTATCTTTGCATATTCTCCGACCTGACCGACATCAAGAGGATGGAGCGCGAGATGGAGCTCAAGCGCAGATGGGCCACGATAGGCGAGCTTTCGGCCAACATCGCGCACGAGATAAGAAACCCCCTTGCCGCGCTCCGCGGGGCCGTGGAGATGCTCTACAAGGACAGCCCCGGGGAAGAGCAGCGGGAATCCCTTACCCGCATAGCCCTCTCCGAGATGGACAGGCTCAATCGCATCATAACTGATTTCCTCATGTATTCCCGGCCCGCCGGATGTCATCCGGAACCATTGGAACTGGGCCTGCTCCTTGCTGGCACCCTCGATCTTATAGGCAAGGCCGCCCCGCCCGGGGTCGAAACAAGCGCCGAGATAGACCCCGGCTTAAACGTCCACGCGGACCCCGACAGGCTCCATCAGGTCTTCTACAACCTCGCCTTGAACGCTTTCGACGCCATGCCGGAAGGCGGCCGGCTGCGGGTGAGGGCCAGGAGAAAAGACGGTCAGGCCAGGATATTGTTTGCCGACACGGGCAAGGGCATTGCGCCCGAAGAGGCGCAGAAAGTCTTCTTCCCGTTTTATACTACGAAGGCGACCGGCACGGGCCTTGGCCTTTCGATCGCGATGCGCATAATGGAAGACCACGGCGGGACAATCAGACTTGAAAGCGGCGCCGGCCGCGGGGCGGAATTCACCGTAATCATGCCGCTCAATGGAAAGGTTTGATGGGAACGGGCGGGCAGAAGGACAATATACTTATAGTCGAGGATGAGCGGCACATGAGGGAGATACTCAGGATGCTGCTCGAATCGGAGGGCTACCGGGTTACAGGCGCCAACGACGGCGGCCACGGGGTGGAACTGCTGGAGAAGGAAATCTTCAACCTGGTGATCACGGACATAAAAATGTCCGGGGTTGACGGTTTCGGCGTCCTCAAAAAGGCGCTCGAGGTGAGCCCGGAGACCGTCGTGATCATGATGACCGCCTTCGGCACGATGGAATCGGCCCTGGAGGCGATGAAGATGGGCGCCTATGATTACGTCCACAAGCCCTTCAAGATAGACGAGATACGGCTTATCGTAAAAAAGGCCCTCGAAAAGCAGAAGATGCAAAGGCAGATCTCACTGCTCCGGCAGAGGGCCTCTCTTGAGCCGGATGAGCACATAGTGGCCAGAAGCCCCGTGATGAAGGAATTGCTCCGCATGCTCCCCAGGGTCGCGGAAAGCAGGGCGAACGTCCTCATAACCGGGGAGTCCGGCACCGGCAAAGACCTCATGGCAAACGCCATCCACAACTTAAGCCCCAGGAAGGAGGCAGATTTCGTCGCGATAAACTGCGCGGCCCTTCCGGAGGGCCTGCTCGAAAGCGAGCTTTTCGGCTATATGAGGGGGGCCTTCACCGGCGCATCCCAGAACAAGCAGGGTTATTTCGAGGTGGCCGACAAGGGGACCATCTTCCTTGACGAGATCGCGGAGATGAGCGTCCAGCTCCAGTCCAAGCTCCTCCGGGTGATAGAGACGGGCGTATTTCGAAGGCTTGGCAGCACAACCGACATAACCGTGGACGCGAGGATCATCTCGGCCACCAACAAGGACCTGGATGCGGCCGTCGGAAACGGCTCCTTCAGGGAAGACCTCTTCTACAGGCTTGACGCCATACCGCTTCGTCTGCCCCCCTTGAGGGAGCGCAGGGAGGACATCCCGGCGCTCATAGACCACTTCCTGAAGAAAAAGAACAAGGACAGGCATTTCGATAAAAAGGCCCTGGACGCGCTCGTGAACCACGCCTGGCGGGGCAACATCAGGGAGCTTGAAAATGTCATTGAAAGGATACTGCTTTTCAGCGACGGGCAGGTGATCCGGGTGGAAGACATCCCGGCCGAGATAACGGGCGACTGCCCGGGCGTAAACGCCCTTCCCGCACCGGGCGAGGGCTTTTCGCTGGAGACCCTGCTGGAAGATATAGAAAAGGATTACATCCTGAAATCCCTTGCCCGGGCCGGGGGCAAGAAAACGGAGGCGGCCAGGCTCCTGGGCCTCACTTTCCGTTCATTCCGGCACAGGCTCGCCAAGTACGGCATCGATTAGCTCGTGAGAACAGCCCCCCCGCTCATAGATATCTCGGTCCCCGTGAAACCCGGCATGCCGCTATGGCCCGGGGACCCGCCCGTAAATATCGAACGGATCGAGGACATACGGGCAGGCGGCGAGTCAAACCTCTCGAGGATTTCCATGAGCGCCCATGCCGGCACACACGTGGACGCCCCTCTGCACTACATCCCGGAGGGCAAAGGCATCGGGGAGATGCCCCTTGCCGCCCTGGTGGGGCCGTCGCGGGTGATAGAGGCGCACGGCGGGCCGGACGGCTCTATCGAGGCGGAAGAACTGGCGGCAAAGAAGATAAAACGCGGACAGAGGATACTCCTGAAGACGCCGAACTCCTCCCTCTGGAGGATGCCGGCGTTCTATGAGCGGTTCGTTCACCTTTCGGTCTCCGCCGCGGAGTTCCTGGCCGAAAAAAGGATACGCGCGCTGGGGATCGATTACCTCTCCGTAAGCGGATACATGAAAGGCGACGGCCCCGTGGTGCACAGGCGGCTCCTCACGGCCGGGATATGGATAATCGAAGGCCTGGACCTGACGGCGGCGCGCCCCGGAGACTATGAGCTTATATGCCTTCCGCTCAGGATGGAAGGGCTGGAGGCCGCGCCTCTGGAGGCCGCGCCTCTGGAGGCCGCGCCCGCCCGTGCCTGCCTTCGCCCGCTCAGGTAGGCGGTTCAGGGGGGCGCCGGAAATTTTATGACAAATTTCCCGCCTTTGTTTCTTATGTGATCGATGCTGCCGTTCAGTTGTTTTACAGCCAGGGTATTGACCAGCTTCAGTCCGAGGGATTCGGCTTTGTTGAGGTCGAAGTCCGGCGGCAGTCCCGGTCCGTCATCCATGTAAACAAGCTCGACCGTGCCCTCTGAAGCATGCATGGCGATATTTATCCGGCCCCTGCCTTCAGGAAATGCATATTTCATGGAATTGGACATGAACTCGTTTATTATCAGCCCGCACGGCACCACCAGTTCAATGGGCAGCAGGATATCTTCAACGGCGCGCACCAGTTCCAGATTTTCCTTTAAGACGGGATATCCGCTCAGTATGCTTTTTGAAAGGTCCTCGATGTAATCTCTCATATTCACATGCGCAAGGTCTTCGGATTTGTACAGCTTTTCATGGACCAGGGCCATTGCCCTTATCCTGCCTTGAATATCCGCGCACATGGAGTGGATCGATTCGCTTTCATCTCTCCTGGAGCATTGCAGGGAAATAAGGCTTGAGACAACCTGCAGATTGTTCTTTGTCCTGTGGTAAAGCTCCTTGAGCAGGACCTCTTTTTCATTGTAGGCCGATTGCAGCCTGCTTCTTGTATGTTCCAGCGTGTTGATCAGGTAGACGATTATTCCCGAGGCGATGAAAAACCCTACCAGTTGGGCGACGTCCGTCATGCCGGGGATTTTGGCGATATCTCTTGGCTCCAGGAAAAAAAACCAGATTCCGGCCCCGACTACAATGCTGAGGATGCCTCCGGCCCTGGCGCCCAGGAAAAGAGTGAGCAGGGCCACGACCGACAAAGGGAAGGAAAAGAAAACGACTTCGAGATAATGGAATAAATATTTGGCCGCTACAAGCAGCAATACCCCGGAGACGACCGCCAACCCGTCACGCGTGTAGGCGGAGTACTTCAGCCGTGGCAAATCAAACCGATGCGGCTTGCCTTTCATATTTAAATTTTACTCCGAAGCAGGGCGGCTTTCCCCTTTCTTCCTAGGCTTTTTTCCCCCAAAAAATCTTCGATTTTTCGGGGGCCCCGCTGCCACGATTTCCTCTCTCTTTCGCTTCAGAATCAATTTTGAGACGGGTTCTAGTTTCCCGAGCCATTAGTCCGTTTCATAATTACCCGGAAAATTTTTGCGGATTCCCCGGGACGTCATGCCCGAGGACCTTAATCGGGCACCCAATTTGACGTTTTAAAATGGATTCCCGCCTTCGCGGGAATGACGTCTTTCCTACTTCGTGTCATTAGGCCATGAATATTATTTTATTTAACGAATTTACAATTCACCACACTGCTTTCCCGTCAATTGTTTATCCATCGCCGAACCAATATTATATCAAAAACGGTCCCGCGGTTTTACGGCGAGTGCTCTTATCGCCCCGTACCGTTTGGCCTCAATAAAAGACCCTTGATTGAACATGCTTTCTTTGATAGCCTTTAATTATCCCGGGGGTTCGAGCCCATGGCAAGCAACTCTTTTTCGGGAGTTCCCGTGCGGCTGTGTTTGAGCATGCCCCGAACCTTCAGAAGGCAACGGGAAGCCTGAACAGCCGTCAGGACACCCGCTTGGGTTGCCCGCATGCGCTACGGCTTGAATCCCGGGAAAATCCGGAAGAGGCGCCAAATGACGAAGACCGAGGGGAAAAAAAGAGAACAACTCATCGAATTCCTGGACGAAAAACTGTTCGATCCCATCCTGCGCGCCTCTCCGGACGATTATGAAAGCCAGGACTCGAGGAAAAAACTGCACGATGTAAAAAAGCATATCGAGAAGGAGAAGCTCCGTTTCCGGGACCGGGACGCGTACCCGGCCGCCGCCGATATAAAGAAAAGCATCCTTCTGGACCTGCAATCAAAAACGGGCGAAAAAATGGGCCACGATCTCGATCAACTGGACCTTCCCCGCCTGACCGGGATAAAAGACGAATTCCTGAAACTCTGCGATGCGCTGAAAGTCTGAAGGAACCAATTTCAAGACGGGTTCCGGGGGCGGCGGGGCTTTTTCTTTTTATGCGCCGCGGCGCGGCGGGGGAAAAGGAAAAATCCCGTTTCTTCATGTAGAATTAAAGGCGTGACTTTCACGGATTCCGTAAAGGAAGGTTTCGATGTCGTCAACCGGCGGTGGCACCTCATCGTCGTAAGGGTCGTCGCCTCCGTTATTGACCTGGTGGCCTTTTTCGTCATCGTGGGCATACCGCTTTTCATCGCCATAGCGGCGGCCGGCGCGGAGATAGCCACCGCCAGCGCCGGACAGTTTCTCACGAGCCTGAAGGACGCGTTCATGAGGGGCTATATCTGGGTCGTCTTCCTGGTGATCGCGAGCATTCTGCTTTACTTCCTTTTCGCCGCCTTCGTCTGGATGTACGTGGCGTCCGGCTCGATGGGCATAATCGCCCGGACCCTGAAAAACAGGAAAGAGGCCTTCAAAATGAAGGCGTTTTTCGCGGAGGCGAAAAGGCATTTCGCGCCGCTTGCCAATTTTTATTTCCTCCTGGGCGCCCTCGTGCTGGGGGTGCTCATACTGCTGGGCATGGCCGTGAGCGGGTCCGTTTACCTGTCTGATTCCCTGAAAGCGGCAAGCCCCTCCCTGGGGTTGCTGCTGGAGGTGCTCCTGGACGTCTTCATAGCGGTGGCGGCGGTCTTTGCGATTTACGGAAGCCTCGCGGTCGGGGCCTTCGGGGCGGGCATAGTCGTCCTGGATTCGGAGAGCGCCTGGCAGTCGATCAAGAAATCCGTGGACTTTCTGACCTCTCATCCATGGGGATTCTGGGGCTATTGCGCCCTGCTCACGGCCTATGGGGCGGCCTCGTTCCTGTTGTTCGTGATCGGCTATCCCTTCCGGTTCATACCCATAGTGGGGATGATAGCGGCACTGCCCTATGAGCTGGTAAGCTATGCGCTGGAGCGCTACCTGGGGCTGTCTCTCCTCGGAAGCGCCTTCTCCTATTATTTCAGAAGCACGAGGATTCATATGCCGGAAGGAGGTCCCGCGCAAGCGCACGCTCCCGCCGGGCCGGCGCCGCAGCCAGGAGGTCAACCCCCAGAACCGCCCGGAACTCCTCTGTCAGATACCGCTTGAGGGTCTCCCGGCTCCGGTCCGCCGGCCCGGGGACAATTTCATTCAGTCCGGACATCGCCAGGGGATCGAACCCCCTGAAAATCCTGCCCTGCAACGGCCCGTCGATTTCAAAGGGGATGGACCCCTGCTGCAGGAACCCATCAGGCCACCTCCTCTGCGCGGAGCCCACCAGCTTTCTTCCGCCCGATGTTATCTCCGCATAGGAGACGCACTGGAAGCAGTGAGCGTTTTTGCCATTGCCGCCCTGTCCGGCCGAAATCCCGGCGGCCGGGCCGCCACGCCTTTCCAGTTTTACTTCCACATCGGCCCCCAGGCGCCCCAGGGCGCGGCTGATGGCGGAGCTGATAATGCCGTAGCACTCAAACAGGTTCTTCCCCCTGAAGGCCCCTTCGAAACGGGAGGACACACTGTAGGTAAGCTCGCCCGGCAGGTGCAAAACGGCCCTCCCTCCAGTGGGGCGCACAACGACGGGCAGTCCGCTTTCCCTGATGAAATCCGAATGGAATCCCTTTTTGTCTTTCTGAAAACGCCCGAGGCTGAGCGCCGGCCGCTCCCACCCGTAAAACCTGATCGCCGGGAGGCCGGCCTCTCTGACCGAAATGGCGAGGGCCTCGTCAAGGGCCATGTTGAAGGCCGCCCCGCATGCCCCGGAGTCTATCACCCTGAAGAAATTTTCGGCTTCTTTTTCGAAATTCATGGGGGGCGCTTATTTTAACGGGGCGCAGCCCCGTTAAAATAAATCCGGATTACCGGGCCTGTTCAAGCAGTATTTTCCGCTTGATGGCCTGGATCTCCTTTATCCTTCCGGGGAAGCGCTTCTCTTCCCCGAAGAGGCTTTTTAAATAGACGCTGTCCGCCTCGGGCCTTATGATGTCCACGCTTTCAAGATACAGCTCTTCCCTGCCCTCCCGGCCGGTTATATAAGCGTTAAGTTCGCACATCTCACGCCTTGCAATCCCTGTTCATCGTTTTTCCCCCGGAGCGAACCTCATGTAGTTTTGCCAGTAATCAAGGAGGGATTTCGTGGCCCTCAGGTCCCCCGCGCAGTACCTGGCTATATCCAGGCGGCGGCCCGCCCTGAAGAGGTCTTTCACCTCGTGCCCGGTTGTCTCTTTTTTGGGGCTTTCGATTCCCAGAAACCTGCACCAGAGATCCAGGCTGAACCGCCTGCGCACCGCCCCGAAAAAAGTAAGCTGGTCCAGAAGGTCGATGTGCGCGGTGCAGTAGCGATTGGGCATCAGGTCCCTGGTAGGCGACGTCCTGTGCAGGGCCGAACGCGTCAGGATGAACGGGCAGTCAAAGCACCTCCCGTTAAACGTTACAAACTGGTCATAGCTCCTGATCGCGCGCCAGAATTTTTCGAGTATCTCCTTCTCGGCGCCGGCCTCGAAGACAATCCCGTCCTCCTCGAAGGTCTTTGCCTCCGGCCCGTCCGCGGCCTGGTAATAGACGGCGCCCCTCCCGCTGTCCGGGTTCAGCATCCCTATCGCAACGATCTCCGCGGTGAGGGGATAAAATGAAAGGCTGTCCTTTACGGCCTCAAGCTCATCCTCCGATTGCGCGAACCGGAGGAAGTAATCCTTGAACGGACCTCCCAGGGCGTCCAGGTCGCTTCCCGCCGTCTCGATATCAAAGATGACCCTGGACATTTTAGAACCTACCTCAAATTGCTTCCGGCTGCAAGCCGAAACGCGATCCTATAGAAAACCGGGCCTCGTCAGGCGGCCTTCGAGACCTTCTCGAAGACGCTCAGGCTCTTCAGCAGGTCAACCGCCCTTTGAAGCTGGTTGTCGTTTTTTTCATTCCCGGGGAGAAGGGGCGCCATTTTTTCCTTCGTCTCCGTATTTCCCTGTATCTCCAGTTGATGCTTGCTGCCCTCGAAGTAAAAATGGTTTTTGAGGTCTTTTTCCCTGATGTAGGGGTATTCCTTCTCTCCCTTGACCAGGGCCAGCGTGACCTCTATATCCGGCGTGATGCCCGTGTCCTGTATGGAAACGCCGCTGGGAGTGTAATACATGGCCGTTGTAAGTCTCAGGGCGGAGCCGTCTTCAAAGGGGATGACCGTCTGGACGGAGCCCTTGCCGAAAGAACGGGTGCCCATAATGACAGCCCTGTGCCAGTCCTTGAGGGCGCCCGCCACGATCTCGGCGGCGCTTGCGCTGCCTTGGTTTATGAGCACCACCATCGGCAGATGCTCGTGGCGCGGGTATGTGTCCGTGACGTTGAAATCCGTGCTGGGGCCGCTCCTCCCCTTGATGGAAACGACAAGCTTGCCCTTCGGCAGGAACTGGCTTGCTATATCGACAGCGCTATTCAGGAGTCCGCCCGGGTTGTTCCTCAAGTCCAGCACGAGGGAGCGCATCCCGTGTTTGTCAAGCTGACCAATCGCGTCGGCCAGTTGGGCCGCCGATTTCTCCTGGAACTGGGTGAGCTTGATGTAACCGACGCCCGCCTTTTCGTCCAGGACCTTCCACTTCACGCTTTTTACCTTTATTATGTCTCTCACGATCGCAAAATCACGGGGGGCCTTCATCCCCTCCCGCCAGACGGAGAGGGTGACGGAAGTGCCCTTGGGGCCGCGCATCTTCTTGACCGCGTCCATGAGAGTCATGTTGCCGGTGGGCTGCCCGTCTATCTTGACTATCCGGTCGCCCGGCTTTATTCCGGCCTTGTAGGCGGGGGTGCCCTCGATAGGGGAGATCACCACGAGCGTGCCGTCCTTGACGCCTACCTCCATGCCCAGGCCGCCGAACTGCCCGCTGGTGTCCACCTGCATCTCCTTGTATTCATCCGGGGTCATGAAGCCGGAGTGGGGGTCCAGTGAACCGACCATGCCTTTGATGGCCGCGTAGACGAGGTCCTTGGTGTCCGTCTGCTTCACGTAGGCGGATTTCACCGTCTGGAGCACCTCCGTGAAGACCTTCAGCTCGGAGTAGTCTCCTCCCGCGCTGATGGCCCTGCCACCCCACAGCGTTACCGCCGCCATCGTCAGGACAAGGCCAAGCGCCAGCGCGGCGAACAAGGACCTCTTCTTTCTGAAATTCGGATTAAAGGACATAGCCTGAAAAACCTCCGGTTATTGACTGGAACCTATCTCAAAATCGCTTCCGGCTGCAAGAGGCTGAAATCGCGGCATACTGCGTCATCAAAGGAAAATCGTCCTCAACGCAGCGCCGCTGCGCCTCCGGGCGCTTTCCCCTTTCTTCCCCCGTACAGAAGAAATTGTCTGCCACGATTTCCTCTCTCTTTCGCTTCAGAATCAATTTTGAGACAGGTTCCCATAATCTATCAATCTCCCCGCCAATGGGACATCATCAATAATCTGACCCCGCCGGCGCGCCCATCCGCTACCTGTTGCCGGCAAGCCATTGAAGCGGGTCCAGGGGCTTGCCCCTGTATCTCACCTCAAAATAGAGCGAGGGGGCGTTTACCATGACGGACCGCCCGTCCCTGCCGACTCTGGCCCCAGTGTCTATTATATCCCCAACCTTTAAAAAAATCTCATCCAGATCGGCGTAAAGCGAATAATAACCCCCGCCGTGATTGATTATCACGAGCTTACCGTAACCCTTGAACCAGTTGGCGAAGACCACCTGGCCGGAGAAGACGGACCTGACGGGGGCATCCGGCGACGTTTTTATGTATATGCCGTCTCTGAAGACGGGGGTGCCGAAGACGGGGTCTGTGCCTCTGCCGTAGCCGAAGACGACCGCGCCGTTCACCGGCCAGGGCAGCCGGCCCTTAAAGGCGCGGAAGCCCTTTCCGCGAAACGTCGACTGCCGGCTGGCGCGATTGATGATCGTGGCCAGCCGCCTGGAGGCCTGCCGTAGAACTTGCAGTTCGGCCTCATAGCCTGCCTTCCGGCTCCTGATAGACGTCAGAAGTTCGTCTTTTTCCTGCTTCTTGCTGTTTAACCTGTCCTGGATAAGGGCGGTCCTGGCCTCATGCCGCATAAGCACGTCCTTGAGCCCGCGGAGTTTCGCCTCTTTTTGCTGAAGCCGGTCATAGATGGACCTGCACTGGTCAACCTGGTCCTTTCCCAGCTTTGCAAGGATCTCGAGGTATCGCCACCTCCGAAGGAATGAGCCCATATCGTCCGCTCCAAGGAGCATGACCAGGTCCTGGGCCCGGCCGTTCCTTTGAAACGCGATCAGCCTGTTTGAAAGCCACCGCCGGTGGTCTTTCAGCTCCTGCCTGGCCTGTTCAATATCGGCGCCTGTCCGGCTGATCCGCGCCTCGGTATCCCTGATCCGCTTTTTTTCGTAGCGCAGCCGGTCTTCGTATCCGGAGAGCTGGCTGTCTATCGCATTTAACTCGGCCGAGACGGAAGACTCCATCCGGCTGGCCTTCCGGAGATTTTTTTCCTTCTCTTTTATCTGGACCTGGATTTTACTGTATTTGACCCTCACGTCCGCGGCATGGGAGATGCCTGCCATGGGTACTGGCAGCAGGAAGAAAGAGGCGAGCATGCAAACAAGCAGGCTTTTGCTCTTTTGCCGCAGGCGCATCTAGGACTTTATTCTGCCCAGGGCGATGAGCGCCCCTGAAAAACCTATGAAAAGGCCGGCGGCTGGAAGGAGCAGGAAGAAATAAGCCGGCGTGAGCACATACCTGAAGACCGGCAGCGCCCCGGCAAACCGGGCCAGAAAGACACCGAAAATCGAATAACCCGCCAGGGAGGCCAGGATGCCGCCGGCCGCGCCAAGCAACGACCCCTCGATGAGAAAAGGGGCCCTTATGAACCGGGGCGTGGCGCCCAGCAGGCCGAGCGTTTCGATCTCTTCCCGCCTCCGGTAAAAGAGTATCTTTACCGTGCTGTAACAGATAAAGAGCGTGCCCCCCAGAAGGGCCGCGAGAAAGGCCAGGCCGGCGGTCCTCGCCCCCGACATAACGGACTCTATCGCATCCAGGAACCCGGCCCCGTATTGAACGTCCGCAACACCGCGCATCTGCTTTATCCGGGAGGCGAGCCCGCTCACCGCATCGTCGCTGGCGAAGCCCCTCCGAAGCCTTATGTCGAGCGAGGCCGGAAGGGGATTGCCGTCCAAGCCCTCGAAAAGATACGGGGAATCCTTCAAGGCTTTTTTCAGGTCCGAGAGCGCCTCCGCCTTCGAGATGTAAGAGACCCTGCCCACGGCGGCATCGGAGCGGATGGCGGTCCGCAGGGCGGCCAGGTCCGCCGCCGGTATCCCGTCCTGCAGGTAAACCGTCATCGAGAACCGGCCCTGGAGCTTCGAGGCGAAATAATCCAGGTTATAGACGGCTATGAGCGCGACCAGGAGGACAAAGAGACCCACGCCGATCGAAAGGACACTCAAAAGGTTGATCCACTTTTCCTTCCTGATGCCGGCAAGGGCGCTCGCCCAGGGGTGGCTCATCCGATATCCTCTCTTTCGATCTTCCCGGAGGCGAGCCTGAGCACCCTGCGGCCGGAGCCGGTATAGAGGTCCCTGTTGTGGGTCGCTATGATAACGGTGGCGCCCCTTGCGTTTATTT
Source organism: Nitrospirota bacterium (assembly GCA_021790695.1). GTDB lineage: Bacteria > Nitrospirota > Thermodesulfovibrionia > Thermodesulfovibrionales > JdFR-88 > JAJYGJ01. Next base: position 26,943 of record JAJYGJ010000167.1, read on the forward strand.
CCTTGAATATCCGCATGATGCCAGTCGAGGTTTCGGGGTCCAGGTTGCCGGTAGGCTCATCGGCCAGCAATAAAAGCGGCTCGGCCACGACGGCCCTGGCGATGACCGCCCGCTGCTGCTCCCCGCCAGACAACGCCTCCGGGAAGTTGTCGGCCTTGTGCCTCAAGCCCACCATCTTCAGCGTCTCCATCACCTGCGGCTTGAGCGCCTTTTCCGCGACACCCCTTATCCGCATCGCAAGGGCCACGTTATCGTATATCGTTTTGCCCGAAAGGAGCCTGAAGTCCTGGAAGATTACGCCTATCTGCCTGCGGAGCCCGGAGACGTGGCGGCCCTTCATCCCGCCGATGGCCGCGCCGTTTACGGTGATCGCGCCATCGTCCGCATTGATGGCGCGGTATATGAGCCTCAGGAGCGTGCTTTTCCCCGCCCCGCTTGCCCCGGTGATAAAAAGCAGCTCTCCCCTTCCCGCCTCGAAGCTAACACCGGAGAGGGCCTCCTGGCCATCGTAAATCTTCGATACGTTTTCAAATCTGACCATCAGCCGTTTACCGCCGAAATATTATATAAAGGAAAGAGAAAAAAATAAAAGAGGGCAAATGACATTGCTTGGTCTCGCCGGCCAATGGCGCTTTCGCTGTTTGAGGTTTCTTTCTGCCGATGCATGGACTCCTTTCCACTCATGCCCGCCCAAACTCGCCCTCGGGGACTGTTCCCCTCGGGCTCAGACATGGACAGGCAAAGGAGTTTCGCGGAATTCGCCGGCATCGGCTACGAAATAAATCTATGACGATCGAGCATCCATCGCCCGGCTTCCCAAACAAACTGGTAGTAACAAGCGTGTGTGAGAACATTGCTTATACCGGTTTGCAATGGTTTCGCACATTGATGCGGCAGGCGCCGGTATCTGCCTGCTCCTTGAGTGAGGGAACACGCGGGCGGATGCGCGGGGCCGCATCTTAACGGACCCTGTGCTCTTCGCCCTGAAGGCGATTCAATCCCATGGCGGAAGCCCGGGGATACGCCCGGAACCGCGTGACCGAACGAAAGGACAGGCGGATAACCGGCATTTCCGGCACGGCCCCACTCCGCCGTGCCTATTTCTCCATTATGCGCGCCCTGGCCTTCTGGTATTCCTGCAAGGTGATGACCCCGTTACGATAAAGGTCGCCAAGCTTCCGCATATCGAGAAGCCGGGCCCTGGCCTTGCCGAAATCCGCGTCGGAGAGGACCCCCTGGGTGTGCAGCTCTTCCAGTTCCTTCAGCTTTTTCCCCATGCCGGCTTCCATGTTCATCTGGTCGCCAGCGCCGGAGACGCCAGCGCCGGAGACGCCAGCGCCGGAGACAACATTTGGTCCAGCTCCGGGCTGTGCCGCCGGGCCAAATCCCGCACCAGGTGCCGCATACGGGGCCGCCTCCGCTTGAGGAGGCCTGTTCAGGACCCCCGCCATTATCAGGGGCCTCTTGTCCTCTATCGCCTTTGCGACCTCGACGGCGATATTTTCAGCCTGAGCGCGGTTCAGCCGGGCGGCTATCAGGTCTTCGTCACCGCCGTCATAATTTATCTTGTCATGCAGGGAAACGGATCTGCTCATGATCTGCCGGCCATTCTTTGTAAGCGTGATTTTTACGTCATGGTCCCCCTGGGCGTAACGTTCGCGCGGCAATCCGCCCCAATAGTCTCTGGTGGTGTAGTCCTTTCCGTAGTAGCCCCAGCTTCCGGTTATCTCGAGGTGCAGGACGGCGTCCGCGGGCGCGCCTTTTTCATAAGGATAAACGACATTGCCGAAGAGTTTCATCTTCCTCAAATCGTTGGCGATCATCGGGCCGTAAGGGTAACTTTCATGCGAGCTGCCGCGGCTCTGGACCGTCGCCGCCTCGTCGACCCGGAGGGCGACGGCGATCGGGAGGGGCGCGGAGGGTGTATAGGCGGACACCGGATAACCCCGGACTGTCTTCGACGCTCCGGCGCACGCGCCCAGGGCGAGCATCGCCGCAGCCAGCACGCCTGCGACAAAAAACCTCCTCATCTTCATCCTCCTTCTATAATGGGGCAAATTTTATTTTTCAAGAGATAAAGTAATCTACACGTTTTAGGGCGGATTTATCAAGACGGCCTCCCTCGCCTCAAAAACACCTCAAAAAAAAGAGAGGGCCTCTTTTCAGAGACCCTCTTTAAAACAACCGGTCAGGAATCAGCCGGTGAAAATTTAGAATTTCACGTTGAACGTGAGGTAAACGTCCTGTGCGCTCCTTATGGGAGCGAATATCTGAGAGTTCATCACTGAACTGGTCAGGTCGTTCATCGCCACGGGGCCGCCGAGCCAGTTATTCGAACCCGTGTACTTGACGTCGTAGTACTGATATCCGAGCCTGATGAACGCAAGCCCGACCTTGTCGATCGGCGTGTTGTGAAGCTCCTGTATCGCGTAGACCTCATACACGTCGCCTCTCGTGCCCAGCTTGGAGGTCCACATGTCCTGGTTGGCCGGCTCGAAACCGATCCAGTCCTTCGATCCGTGGTTGAACTCCGCGCCGATCTTCGTGCGCCAGGTGGGGATGTCATAGCGGGCGCCCACGTACACTGCCCAGCCGGTGTGGTTACTGCCGTCGAGCATCTCCGGCTCAAGCGCCTTCACTTCCGCCAACTGAGCCGCCGTCAGAGCACTGTCCTGAAGGGGAAAGCCCGTGTTCGAATCGACAAACCCCAGGTTCTGCTTGATAAACGGAGCAAATGCACCGGCCTTGTTGCCGTTGGGCATCGCGTGGCTTAAAGCGCCGGCCACGAAATAGTTCAGATTGTGTGTCTTGCCCTCCGCCACGGCGCCGTACCAGTCTATGTTGCCCACGTTTGTGGTCGGGTTCAGGAATTCCTGAACGTTGCTGGTATCGGTAGTCGGGACCTGGAAGTCCGGCGGGGCGTCAAAGATATTTATGCCGCGGTCCCACTGCAAGACGATCTGGAGATTGCTCGTCTGGTAGGGAGCGATGAAGAGACCGACAAAGTCCGTGTTGTTCAGGTTGCTGTAGCCGGCGTTGAACCCCTGGCCGCCGCAGGCCTTGATGAAGAAGCCCGGAAGCTGCTCTATGTACGGGGCCCAGCCCAAGCTGAATCCGTCGAAGACGTAGTTCACCAGAAGGTTGGGCGTGCCGCCCGTGCCCGTGTGTATGACGTTTTCCCTCAGATTGCCCGGGATGCCGTCGGTGGAAGGCCTTCTGCCGAACGAAAACCAGGTCGGCGTGTCGTCGATGTTGAACCATGTAAAGTAGGCGTAATCCACGTTGACATAATTGCTGGCGGGGACGTGGCCCTGAACGCCGCCCCAGGTGCCGGCCCTGTCCATGAAGAACATGTTCTGGGCAACGGCGTTCTCAGAGTTCGACCCCGCGACCTGGTACATGCTCAGGCGCGCCTTGAAGTTTACGAACCTCACGGGCTTGGCCGCAAAGTTGAGGCCGAAGCGGTTGGTTATAAGCGAGTCCTGCTTGTAACGCTGCGACGCCCTTGCCGCCGCGGCAAGCGAGGGGTCCGGCGTACCCGTACTGAAATAGTTGTTGAAGAATGCGGCTTCGTCGGCCAGATTGAAGTAAGACGCCGACCGCCCATACAGGTAGTCGTACCTGGCCTGATAATCACCCCCGATTGTGAGCCACGACGCTACTTTCTGCTCCGCAAAAACTGTGGCAGGAAGCAGGAGCAGGACGGCCAAAAAGAATACGAAAAACTTTTTCATGCCTTCATCTCCTCCTCACAAGAATTGAAGTAACCCTATATGTTACGAATTCCACTTCACCCGAAAAGCAAAACCGTTTTTCCTCTGATTTCACCTGCCGATTCATCTACCGATTCAGGGGACCCCTCCGGGCTCGATTTATCACCTTCCTTCCCCCCCGGGAATTGCCTAAATTCAAATTTCACCGGAAATTCAAAATTGCGGAATAGTAAATGATTCGAAACATAATTGTCAATATATTTTTGTTTTTTCAGACCGCCTCCGGCG